>JAACDV010000271.1 GCA_009936825.1 Bacteroidota bacterium
GGTCATCAGGATTCGGGTCATCAGGATTCGGGTCATCAGGATTCGGGGACGCCTTATCAAGATGCTTGGCATAGCCGCGCGGCGTATAAATCGCCTGCCCGCGACCAAGATTGATCTGCCGAGAGGAGCTGGCACCAACCATGACCGTTGTCAGCATATCAACCTCGTCAACATCAAGGGTGGCTAGCGTTCTAAAAATCAGCTTTTCTTCCGGACGCCCCAGATTGGATGCCAGCAGCACCGGCACATCACCGCCCCGATACTGGATCAGAATATCGCGCGCCGTTGCCAGTTGAACCCGCCGCCGCTGTGACACAGGATTATAAAACGCCACCACAAAATCCCCTGCCCCGGCCGCATGAATGCGGTTTTCAATCTGCTGCCAAGGGGTCAACAAATCCGATAATGAAATTGTACAGAAATCATGCCCTAAAATGGCACCGGAGCGCGCCGCTGCCGCCTGCAAGGCCGAGATACCCGGGGCGGTTACAACGGAAACGCGACGCGCCGCATCACTAACCCCGCCATCCGCCTCCGGGCGATCCAGAAGCTCATAGACCAGCGCGCCCATCGCATAAATACCGGCATCGCCTGAGCAGATAATCGCAATATCCTTGCCCGTTGCGGCCTGCTCAAGCGCATAGCGGCACCGTGCCTCTTCCTCACCTAGCTCAAAATCCCGGCGCGGAATATGCGCGGCAACCGCCCCCAGAATATCAATGTAAAGACCATATCCCACCAATTCATCCGCGCTAAGGACCATCCGCGATGCCTCGGGCGTGCGCCATTCGGCCTGCCCGGGCCCGATTCCAACCAGCATCACACGGCCCGGTTTTCGTCCACGAAGATGTGTCATCGGAACCGTTGGTGCCTGTGACAGCGCTACCGTAGCATTATCCGATTTCGCCTTTTGATGGATCAGCTTGCCCTTAGGTCCGGCGGCTGCCAGCGCCGCCGCCTCGGCAACGCCATAAATGCCAATCTCATCAAAAACAACCTGCGAGGGGTTTTTAAGACGCGGAGTTTCCGCCGCCAGATCGTCGCGCTCAAACACCCGCAATGGAACAGCCAGCATTGAAGCCAGCGCATGCAGAGCAGGTTCATCAGCCTTCAGATCAACGCTGGCAACCATCGCCACCGAAGCGGCGTTAATATCGGCGCGGGCCAACTCACGCATCACCAGATCAATCAGCTCATCAGGCGCACAGCCGCGCGCGCATCCGGCCCCGACAACAATATCCTGCGGGCAATAAACAAGCTGGCTTTCGCTCGGCACAAGTTGTTTGCGCGTTGTCGTCAGGGTAACGGCACTGCCGCGCGGAATTTGTTCAAACCAGCCGCTAAGATCGTCAAGCCCCTCACCATCGAGATACGCCCCGTCACCGGCCAGAAGTTGAGCCATAACGCGCGCCGCCGCCCCGGGATTAGCCAGCCGCCAGCCGATCGGCGGCTCATCGAGCGAGGCCTGCCAGCGCAAATCACCAGCGGGCGTAATTGCCAGACTGGCATCCAGCGCATCCGCCACCTTTCGGCCCAGAACCAACGCGCCATGATGCCCGCCAATCAACGGCACAACATGCGCGCCGTTCTCTGACACAGACAGGACCGGTGCATCGCTGCTTTTATGGCGGATATAGGGGGCAACGGCGCGAATCAGAATGCCCGCCGAACAGATGCCGATAACCGGCCGCCCGCTGGCAAACATTTCGGCAATATGCGTTCGTGCCTTACCAAAATGATGCGGAGCACCCGGACAGCGCAGCGCATGGCCGTGAATATCAGCGCCCAGCGATCCGGCAAGTCGCTGTGCAAGGGCCAGACTCGCCTTGGACAAACAGATGATGACCGGACGTTTGTTCGGCTCAAACCTTAGCTGATCCAAGGATCATCCCCTTTATAAATCAAAATCATCGAGAAATAGGGCGCTTCTTGGGGAGCATCGGCCAGCGCGCAAGCCTTTTGATGCGGCAGTGACGCATGGCTGGTATAAAGCGCTTTATCTGTCAGCCCCAGACGGGTAAGTAACGCGCGAAGCCGCGGCATATGGCGGCCGATTTTCATAATGGCGACGGCGTCAGCGCCCGCAATCGCCTTTTCCAGCACGCCGTCTTCCAGTGGTCCGGGCAACACGGTCAGCCGGTCACTGCGGGCAACCAATGGATGGCTTTGGGCAGCGGCGCAGGCCGACAGACTGGTAACGCCCGGGATAATCTCAACATTAAACCTGTCCGCCAACCGCACCAGAACATACATGAATGATCCGTAAAACAACGGATCACCCTCACATAGCAGAATTACATCTTGGCCTGCTTCAAGATGGGCGGCGATCGCCGCTGCTCCCTCATCATAAATGGATTGCGCTGGCGCACGCCCGGGGCGCATCGGCACTATCATGGGAATTTCAACAATTTCTGGCGAGATTGCCTCGGCAACAATCGACCGCGCAAAACTTTCCCCCGAATCAGGTGCCGGATAGGCGATGACGCGCGCACTTTGAACAAGTGACCAAGCGCGGCGGGTTACCAGTTGCGGATCACCGGGACCGGTTCCAACCCCGAATAATGTCCCTGCACCACTGATCTTGCCGGGATTTGCGTTCGGGGACCTCATTTGGTCTCCCCTTTGTGCCAACACCATCTGGTGACCGGCATCAACGGACGCCAGCCATGAAACGCACCAACCGGATCGGCATGCTGGACCGAGATACGGGTCAGGCTACCCCCTGTTTTTTGCCACGCTTCAACAAGCTGGCTTTCGCTTTCGATGGTGACAGCATGGGCCACCAAAACGCCGCCACCGCGAAGGTTGGCCTGCGCCCTTTTGATTATATCTGGCGACATCCCTCCGCCGATGAAGATGGCATCCGGGGTGGGCAAATCACCAATCACCGCTTCGGCTTCACCCAAGACAAAATGAACGCCCGAAACACCATGACGCGCCGCATTGTCAGCACAAAACTGCTGCTGCTTTTCGCTGCGATCAATGGCAAAAGCACTGCCCCGCCCTGCACTGCGCAGAAAATCAATGGATACCGCGCCGGACCCGCTGCCAATATCCCACAACACGGCTCCAGGAAATGGCGCCAGCTTGGCAAGAGCGCTAGCGCGAACGTCATGCTTGGTTAGTTTGCCGTCATTGTCAAAACTGGAATCCGGCGCGGCAAACCCGTTTAGGGGACGGGGCATCAACGCCGCCCCAAAATCAACTGGCCCGCAATCAACCGCAAGAATGTGAAAATCGGGAATATCCGGGTGATCCCACGTTTCGGCTTTGCCATCAAAACGCGATTCCTCGGCGCCGCCAAGATGGGCGAGAACTGTCATCTGCGCCGCACCAAACCCGTTTTTGGTCAATAATTCCGCAACAGCAGTCGGGCTGGATGAACCGGCAGCAATAATCAGCACCCGCGCCCGCGGGTACAGGCTGGGGATAATGTTCGTTATCGGCCGGCCATGAATGCTGACAACGGCGCAATGCGAGAATGCCCAGCCAAGACGCGCTGCCGCCAGTTGCAATCCGGAAACCGCAGGGACCACCTCGCACCCGTCTGCGCCCAACCTTTGAGCAAGGCTGGCACCAACACCGAACCACATCGGATCACCCGTTGCCAGTATTACAAGTGATTTATCATGATTATCTTCTAACATTCTGTAAATGTTTGAGAAAGGAACTGGCCAGTCAGATATTTTCTGTGGTGCCGAGGCTGTATCCGACCGGGCGCTTAACTGCTGAAGATCGGGATGAAAGCGGGGCGCGGCAATCACCAGATCAGCCGCCGCAATTCTGTCCTGAAGCTGGCGCGCCAAGACACCAACCCCAGCCTCGCTCACACCTATCACCAGCGGGCGAACCGGTTTACTGCCCGTGGTATTCCCCGTGGTA
>JAACDV010000272.1 GCA_009936825.1 Bacteroidota bacterium
ATCGGCAAAATGCTGCGCACCGCCATCATCGAGGTCGTCGCGGTCAACCGATGTAATCACGATATGACGTAAGCCAAGCTTGGCAACGGCATCAGCTACCCGGGCCGGCGCATCCGTATTCAATGGAAGCGGCATACCCGTGCTAACATTGCAAAATGCACAGGCGCGGGTACAAATCTCTCCCATAATCATCATAGTGGCATGACGTTGAGACCAGCATTCGCCAATATTTGGGCAGGCAGCTTCCTCACAGACTGTTACAAGATTATTATCTTTGATAATTTTTTTGGTTTCTGCATAAACCCCGGCTTCTGGCCCTGCACCAGGCGCCTTGGCACGAATCCAAGAGGGCTTGCGCAAAACCTCACTGTCCGGACGATTGGCTTTTTCCGGATGGCGGGGCCGTTTATCAGACGAAAGATTGTCTATAACCACTGTCATAGACAAATATATATATCAATTTCTAGGGAATTTTAAGATTAATCGGCTTTTGGTATCAAAATTACCGTTTCACCTGCAGCCGAGAAGCCGAGCACATCGCGTACACGCTCATCCAGATAATCCGGATCCGGTGTTGGGCCAGAAAGCAGGTCGATACGCGCTAATAATTCAGCATTTTCTAGTTGAAGCGCCAGCAATTCCTTATCTTTTTCAGCTCGTTGTTCACTTAATGCACCCCATGCGAAATAGCCGCGATCACCCTGCAATGCGTGATAGGTCAGATAGCTCCCCAATAGCGCCATGCAAAATGGCATAACCAGAAAACGTAAGCGCAAAGGTTTACGTCCGACAGTATGGGGTGTCACTGGTGATGTTGAAAAACGAATCATCATAATAAGCACAGAGAATCACAAAGTGATTCGTCTGGTCAAGGTGAAACTGATTCGAGCCTTCAAAAAGTCTTAGGAACCGATATTATGCACCATTGTTATAATGTGCCGTGTCGCCCAGCATCTCTTCAATCCGAATGAGCTGGTTATATTTGGCGAGCCTGTCTGAGCGTGCTAGCGAGCCTGTTTTAATCTGCCCGCAATTGGTTGCAACAGCCAGATCAGCAATCGTTGAGTCTTCTGTTTCGCCGGAGCGATGAGACATGACAGCCGTATATCCGGCTTTATGCGCCATCTCTACAGCTTCAAGTGTTTCGCTCAATGTTCCGATTTGATTAACCTTAACTAAAATAGAATTGGCGACGCCCATATCGATGCCCTTTTTCAGGCGCACGGGATTGGTGACAAATAAATCATCGCCGACCAACTGCACATCATCGCCAATAGCGGCGGTTAGAGCAGCCCAGCCTTCCCAATCATCCTCGTCCATACCATCTTCAATTGATTTAATCGGATAGGCTTTCACCAAGTCTTGATAATAGCTGACCATCTGATCGGCAGTGAGTTTCTTGCCCTCACCGGCTAGGTGATAAACACCATCCTTATAAAATTCGGTTGAGGCGGCATCAAGCGCCAAGGTCATATCGGTACCGGGCTTATAACCGGCTTTTTCTATGGCCTTCATCACATAATCCAGCGCCGCTTGTGTGGAGGCTATATTCGGCGCAAACCCACCTTCATCACCAATCCCTGTAGACAGACCATCAGCAGTCAGCAACCCGCGAAGCGCATGGAACACTTCGGCCCCCATCCGCACGGCCTCGCTGAGACTAGGTGCCGAGACGGGCTGAATCATAAACTCCTGAATCTCAATTGGATTACCCGCATGTGCGCCACCATTACGAATATTCATCATTGGCAACCGCATAATATGAGCTTGAGTTCCACCGACATAGCGCCATAGAGGTAAACCAAGACTATCTGCCGCCGCTTTCGCCACAGCCAAAGATACCCCAAGAATTGCATTGGCGCCGAGGCGGGCTTTATTATCCGTTCCGTCCAGCTCAATAAGCGTACGGTCAATATGTTGCTGTTCCAGCGCATCAAAGCCGCTCAGTGCTTGAAAAATTTCCTGATTAACGGCATTTACGGCGTTCAAGACGCCCTTACCATTATAACGGTCGCCGCCATCGCGCAGTTCGACAGCTTCAAACGCGCCAGTTGAGGCGCCCGATGGCACACCGGCACGACCAAAGCCGCCATCCTCA
>JAACDV010000273.1 GCA_009936825.1 Bacteroidota bacterium
AACAAATGTGAATAAGAACAAATGTGAATAAGAACAAATGTGATTAGGGCGATACCGGTCACAAAAGCAGATTGTATCGAAGTTTTCGATACAGACTTTAAAAACGCCAACCAATGTACCTTAGTAGGATGAACAGATGAATAAAAGCCAAGAAACTGGATGGCTTGAAAATATGCTTGGTTGGGGGCAGCGCAAGCAAACCAAAGCGTCCGAGCTTTTATATGTAAATGCCGTTGAAATGGCGCGCAACCCGGCGTTCTACGCGACGCATGGGGTTGCCGACACCGTCGATGGCAGGTTTGATGCGCTGGCATTGGTGGTGGCGCTGACAATGCGCCGGTTAAAAATGCTAAGTGAAAAAGGCTCAGAATCGGCGGATTCGGGCATTGGGGCGAGCGAGTTAAGCCAGAATCTGTTTGATTCGATGTTTGCTGATATGGATCTTTCCCTTCGCGAAATGGGGGCCGGCGATATTGGCGTCTCGAAGCGGGTGCGCATCATGGCAGAAGCCTTTATGGGACGCCTTGACGCTTATGCAACTGCGCTGGATGCCAATGACCGCACCGCCCTTGGCGCCGCCTTGGAGCGGAATCTTCTTCGCGGTCAGAGCGCCCCGGATGAAGCCTTGATTGATTTTGTTCTGGCGCTGAATGAAAAAATCGCAGCTATTGACGATGCTGATCTTCTTGCCGGCAAGCTCGTCTGAAATTGAGGCGCCCCGTGCTATAATGAGTCGCCCAGACCTATCATGAAATACCGAGACCTATCATGAAATACCCAGACCTATCATGAAATACCCAAGCCTATCATGAAATACCCTGTCCGATAATCATTTCCGATAATCATTAATGATTGCAGATAAAATAATGCGAGACATGTCCTTGGATACCACGATTGATGTTGAGAGCCTTGCGGCCAGTGGCGGCGTGCGCGGGCGTGTTATTGCCTCGGCGGAAGAATGTACCATGTTGGCGGAGCGCTTTGGGGTTATTGACCTCTCCAACCTTTCCGCTCTTGTCAAAATAACGAAATCCGGTCCGGATAATTGGAGCGTTTCGGGAAAGCTGAAGGCAGATGTAACACAGGCCTGCGTTATCACTGGAGAGCCTGTGCCGGAATTAGTGGATTTTGAGGTAGAAGAACGCTATGCTCGCGCCACCGATGACGGGACTGAGATAGATGTCAGCCTCGATGGCGCCGAACCACTTGTGGATGGCGCTATAGATATTGGAGAAATTGTTGCGCAGTCGCTTGCTTTGGCGGTAAATCCCTGGCCCCGTACCGATGGTGTGCCAGAATCGTTTGAGGCGGGCGGCAATCAGGATACTCATCCGTTTGCGGCTTTGGCTGCATTGAAATCTTCTGAATAAAAACCTCGCATGAAAAATGATTCGGATCAGAGGATGCCCGGCAAGTGACTTCCCCAACCCCTAAAGTGAGAATATCGCTTGATGCGATGGGCGGTGACAATGCTCCGGAATGCGTTGTTAACGGCGCTGATATCGTTTGCGCCGGCAATCCGCATCTCCAGATTACGTTTTTTGGGGATGAAGAGCGTATCGAACCGCTGATCAAACGCACCCGTCATCTGACGAATTCCTCGATCATCCACACCGAAGATGCCGTTTCGCCGGATGATACCGCGTCTCAAGCGGTGCGGCGCGGTAAAAATACCTCGATGTGGTTGGCCATCGCCAGCGTCGCCAATGGTGAGGCTGACGCGGTTGTGTCTGCCGGTAACACCGGTGCGCTGATGGCGATGTCAAAGCTGCAACTGCGCACCATGACGGGCGTTACCCGGCCAGCGATTGCTGCATTTTTTCCGACAAAGAGCGAGCTGGTTTGCATGCTCGATCTTGGCGCCAATCTTGAATGTGATGCCGAAAATCTGGTGCAGTTCTCTATTCTCGGCCAAGCGTTCTATCGCAGTCTGACGGGCAAGCAATCGCCGCGGCTGGGATTGCTGAATGTCGGTGAGGAGGAGCAAAAGGGCCATGAATATCTTCGGGTTGCCTCCAGACAATTGTCCGAACCGGAACTGGGTGTGAACTATCAGGGATTCGTTGAAGGGTCAGACTTGGTTAATGGTGAGCTGGATGTCGTTGTAACTGACGGGTTTTCCGGCAATATCGCTTTGAAAACAGCCGAAGGTATTTCGGCAATGTTTACAACGCTCTTGCGGCGCAGCTTGAAAAAATCCATTCTATCACGAATCGGATATTTGCTGGCGCGGACAGCCCTTAAGGATATGCGGCGTCATATTGATCCCCGAAGCTATAATGGGGCGGTTTTCTTAGGCCTTAACGGCATTGCTGTGAAATCGCATGGCGGCACTGACAAGGTCGGGTTCGCCAATGCTATCACGGTGGCGGCTGAACTCGTTGATCATGGCTTTCTTCCTGATGTTAGCGAAGCAATCGCGCGGGCGAACATCATTTTGGAGCAAAAGAAAGACAATTTGGAGCAGAAGAAAGAAGATGGCTGAAGATTCAATTCTGATGACGTCAGTCGGATCATATTTGCCCGAAAATATTGTCACGAATGATGAACTTGCCAAGAAAGTTCAAACCAGCGATGCGTGGATTAGGCAACGCACCGGAATTGAGCAGCGCCATATCGTTGCCCAAGGTGAAAAAACATCTGATCTCGCGTTTAATGCAGCCGAACAGGCGCTGGCGCGGATCGGTATGAGCGGCGCTGATATTGATCTGATTATCGTTGCTACATCAACGCCGGATGACACGTTTCCTTCAACTGCCAGCAAAATTCAAAACCGTCTTGGTGCGGTTAGGGCTATTGCCTTTGATATTCAGGCTGTATGCGCCGGTTTCGTATATGCGCTGGACGTTGCCGATGCGATGTTGCGTTCTGGCCGTGGGCGGCGGGCGTTGGTCATCGGTGCAGAGAGTTTTTCAAAAATCCTGAATTGGGAAGATCGTTCAACCTGTGTCCTGTTCGGCGATGGGGCAGGGGCTGTTATTCTGGAGAAAGCCGACGCGCCAACCGATTATGGTATTATTGCCAGTTGTCTTCATACCGACGGGGCGCATCACGACATTCTGTATGTTGATGGCGGCCCTTCATCTACCGGCACGGTTGGTCATCTGCGGATGGAGGGTAACAAGGTTTTCCGGCACGCTGTTGAAAAATTATCTTCGGTGATGGATGAGGTGCTTGAGGTTGCCGGCATGGATGTCAGTCAGATTGATTGGCTGGTACCGCATCAGGCGAATATTCGCATCATCGAAGGTATGCAGAAAAAAATGGCGCTTTCCGATGACCGCGTTGTCAAAACCGTGAATCAGCATGCCAACACCTCGGCGGCCTCAATCCCGCTGGCACTATCGGTTGCGGTTGACGATGGACGCATTCGGGACGGTCATATTCTGGCGTTTGAGGCGATTGGTGGCGGACTGGTGTGGGGCGCGGCCTTGGTCAAATACGGTAAACCTTCAGATCGTTGACTGCTTTAACTCTTGTCGGTAACTCCCCGTATAAAGGGATAAATTACCGTATGCCGGGATAAATTACCGGATGCCGGGATTAATTATTTGTATCTTGGCTGTTCAGTGAATTGACACACTTCACAAATCACATTAGCTTATGCTTATGACTAAGACATTGACACGCGCAAATCTTACCGAAGCCGTTTACCGGAATATCGGTCTTTCCCGAAATGAATCGGCTGAACTGGTCGAAACCTTTCTCGAGGAAATGTGCGTTTGCCTTGAAAATGGCGAAGAGGTCAAACTGTCCTCTTTTGGAACGTTTTCCGTACAATCTAAGCGTGAACGCGTTGGCCGCAATCCGAAAACCGGCGTTGAAGCCACCATTACTCCTAGACGTGTTCTGTCATTCCGCCCTTCACATATTTTGAAAGAGCGGGTTGACAGTGGGTCATGACGGAAAAATCTAGCGACGCTTTCCGCACAATTTCTGAAGTGGCTGACCACCTCGATATTCCGGCGCATGTTTTGCGTTTCTGGGAAACAAAATTCAACTCTCTTCGCCCGTTGAAACGCAGCGGCGGCCTCCGGTATTATCGCCCGGTTGATGTCGCGTTGCTCGAACGTATTCGCGATCTTTTGTATAAAGAAGGCTTTACCATCAAGGGTGCACAAAAGCATTTGAGCGTGAAGCCAACTGGCGGCGCGCACATCAATGGCACAGATGCGCTTTCCGCAGGATTGTCCGAGGCGTTGAGTTGCCTTGATTCGGCGCGCGAATCCCTTGCGATGCTACGCGCCGACATCGAAAAATAAAAAACCCCAAAAACAACGATTCGGGTAAGTCCGGAAGATGCCAATAGCGGCATCCGGCTATTGGTGAGATAAAAAGTGATTTGCACGGCCTCGCCGGGGCGGCTATAAAGCCAACGTCGGAGTGTAGCGCAGCCTGGTAGCGCACTTTACTGGGGGTGAAGGGGTCGTGGGTTCGAATCCCGCCACTCCGACCATTTTTCTGGAATATTGGGGTTACAATATTAGGGTGTGAAACTCACCGGTTGAAACTCACCGGTTGAAGCTCACCGGTTGA
>JAACDV010000274.1 GCA_009936825.1 Bacteroidota bacterium
ATAGACCAAGCCTTTCAGCTGGTCGAAATTATTCAGAATGGTGCGAAGCAGCACCTCACGCAGCAATTCGGCATATTCGGTTTTTTCCTCGTCAGTCGCAACGCGCCAGTACTGGCCAACGGAGATTCTGGTAACAGCGTCCATATCGAAATAAGTATCCAAAATATTCAGGATTCGTTCCCGTCGCTGGATTTCATCGCCGGTATCGGTGGCGCGTAATTTTTCCAGATCCAGCATCATCGTATCGACCAGCTCGGCGGCGGCCACTTGCTGGGTATTGGCGGCGGCTTGGCTGACCCCGATAAGGCCAAAAAATCCGCTGCTTGGAAGCGCACTCCCCAGCATTGTGACAAGCATTGTGCCAAGTATCGTGACCAGCATTGTTTTAAGAGGGGAGCGGCGTAACATACGGTCTAGTCCTCAAAAAGGGCGTTTAGATCATCTTCCGATGTGGCTTTCGGTGATTGGGGAACAACCCGATCTTCAAGCAGGGCTGCCCGGCTTTGGTAATATAGTGATCGGGTTCGTGCATAGGAATCAATGGCGTTATATTTTATGTCATTGAAGGCATCGAAAGTTCGCGCCCTGAAATCAACTGCCGCCATTGGTGCCTGTGCGGTGCGGACAGTATTTGCCACTTCACCTGTTCCAAAGACCGAGAGCGGGTTCAAAATGATATCAACAACATCGCCAGCCAGCGCGCGCGTGGTGCGCGGTCCCATAATCGGCACCATCAGATAAGGTCCCTCGGGCGTGTTTGCCGCAGCTAATGTCTGACCGAAATCTTCCTTTTGAACGATGGCATCATCCTCAACTAGATCAACGAGACCTAATGTCAGGCCGTTTACCAAGAAATGCAATGTGGCCAGTCCGGCATTCTCAAATTTTCCCTGAAGGGTGGAATTCACCGCTGTTGATGGTAGCGACGCCCAGCGCAAATGGTTGCTAACAGCGTTACGACCAGTTTTGGGAACCACAGTGCGATAGCCGCTCGCAACAGGTTCCAGCACATAGGTGTCCACCTTCATATTGAAGGCAAAAATCTCACGATTGCTGTTCTCGTAACGATCGCGCGCGTCGGACTGTTCTTCTGGAGGGGTTGAGGCACAGCCAGCCAGAATGAGCGCGCCAAAAATGAGCGCAAACAGAGATTTGCCGCCCAGCTTAATCCTTGCCTGCAGGGTATCTGTGATCGTTGGCGAGAAGAGTGCTGGCGGTGACGGTGGCCGGATATAAAGCAAGGAGAATGTAAGCATTATGATCAAACGTCCCACATAAGTTCCTCTTCAAGATATCGTAAGCAACTAAAAATGAAAACATCAACAATCAAAAAATACAGCGCCGCCTGGTCAATCCCAGTTTATGCGTGTTGCAGATATCCCGATGCCGCGTGAATTTCACGCGGGTTTACATCGGGTTGCAGCGCATAATTCAGGGCAAATAATAACGGCAGAATAGGGTGTTGCTGGTCGGATAAACAGGCGCAGACCACAGCAAAAATATGTCCGGCTTGCCCCCCGACGCAAGAATCACTGTCCGTTGATCCAAAACATCACCGCAAAATATAATTATCTGGGCAGTAATCTGGTCTGAGGCGTTGACCCTTGCGCGGTGATTTGCGAGTTTGTCGGCCATGCAACCCGCTTCTGATTCACAAAATCCATGGCTTGATGGCCTCAACCCACCGCAGCGCGAAGCTGTGCAGACATTGTCCGGCCCGTTATTGGTGCTGTCCGGTGCTGGCACGGGCAAAACGCGCGTTTTGACTTCTCGGCTGGCTGAGCTTGTTGCCAGCGGAAGTGCCAAGCCGTGGAACATTCTGGCCGTTACGTTCACCAACAAGGCGGCGCGGGAAATGAAACACCGTGTTGCGGCAATGGTTGGGCCAATGGCCGAACAGGCGTGGCTTGGCACATTTCACGCGCTGGCAGCACGAATGCTGCGCCGCCACGCCGATCTGGTCGGGCTTCGGGCGGATTTTACCATTCTGGATATGGATGACCAGACGCGCTTGTTAAAACAGCTGATGGAGCTGGAAAAGCTGGATGCTAAACGGTGGCCAGCGCGTCTGCTTGGCGGCGTTATCCAGCGCTGGAAGGATCGCGGTCTGACCCCTGATAAGGTTGGGCTGGCCGAAGCAGGTGACCTTGCCAATGGCCGGATGCGAGAGCTGTATACCGCCTATCAGGCGCGATTGCTGGCCTTAAATGCGGTCGATTTTGGCGATTTGCTGCTGCACATGCTGACCATTTTCCAAAAACATCCCGATGTGCTGACCCAATATCATGACCGTATTACGCATATTATGGTTGATGAGTATCAAGATACTAATGTTGCGCAATATCTATGGCTTCGGCTGTTAACGGGAAAGCATAACAATCTGTGTTGTGTTGGCGATGATGATCAGTCGATTTATGGTTGGCGCGGCGCTGAGGTGGGTAATATTCTAAAATTTGAGACCGATTTTCCCGGAGCGACAATTGTCCGGCTTGAAGAAAATTACCGGTCGACAGGACATATTCTGGCCGCCGCGTCAGGTATTATTGCGCGCAATGAGGGGCGGCTTGGCAAGACCCTGTTTACCGCTGCTGATGCAGGGGAAAAGCTGCGCGTCAACGGGTATTGGGATGGTGCGGATGAAGCGCGTGCGATCTCGTCAGAAATTGAGGGAATGCAGACGGTTGGCGATAGTCTTTCGCAAATTGCCGTGCTGGTACGCGCCGGTTTTCAAACCCGCGAATTTGAAGAGCGTTTCATCG
This sequence comes from Bacteroidota bacterium, assembly GCA_009936825.1. The sequence continues at coordinate 2,760 of JAACDV010000274.1, forward strand.
CTATTGGCCTGCCTTACCGGGTGGTGGGAGCGCGTTTTTATGAGCGCGCCGAAATCCGCGATGCTATTGCCTATTTGCGACTTATTGCCCAACCGGCAGACGATCTGGCGTTTGAGCGAATCATCAATGTGCCAAAGCGCGGTTTGGGTAAGGCCAGCTTGCAAGCGATTCATATTGCCGCGCGCGCAGCTGATAAACCGTTGATGGCAGCGGCGATGGATCTGGCCGGAAGTGACGAGATGCGTGCGGCCGCGCGCAATGCCCTGACCGGGTTTGTCACCGATATAAAGCGGTGGCGCGATGCTGTTGGCAGTTTGCACCACACCGATCTTGCCAAGATGGTGCTGGATGAATCCGGATATACGGCGATGTGGCAGGCGGATAAATCGCCCGACGCCGAAGGTCGGTTGGAAAACCTGACAGAACTCGTTAATGCGATGCAGGATTTTGACACGCTGCAGGGGTTCCTCGAACATATTTCGCTGGTGATGGATGGTGATTACAACAATGAACAGGGTGAGGTCACTCTGATGACACTTCACGCCGCAAAGGGGCTGGAGTTTGACACTGTTTTCATGCCTGGCTGGGAAGAAGGAATTTTCCCCAGCCAACGGACGATTGACGAGAATGGTGCGGTTGGGCTGGAAGAAGAACGTCGCCTTGCCTATGTTGGAATTACCCGCGCCCGGAAACGCGTCTATCTGAGCTTTGCTGGCAGCCGCCGGATTCATGGCCAGTGGCAGTCATCTATTCCGTCGCGCTTTGTGCAGGAATTACCGCCGGAAACCGTCATCGAAGACGTCGTTCAGGGTCTGGGAGGGGGAATTCCCTTTGGCCGGGCAGCGCAGGCACAGCTTGCCGCCGATGGTAATTATAAAGATACGGGAGGCTATGGTCAGAGCGGCTACGGTCAGGGCGGCGGCTACGGTCCGGGATGGCGGCGGATGGCCGAGCGTAGCGCCGAGCGGATGGCCGATAAATCCGCTGATGGCTACATTCCGCGGGCGGGCACTTCGGAATTTGCCCCGGGTGCGCGGGTTTTCCATCAGAAATTCGGCATGGGCAATGTTGTGCATGTGGATGGTGACAAGCTGGAAATTTCCTTTGACAAGGCTGGTCACAAAAAGGTTGTCGCCGCCTTCGTTAGCAAGCCATGAAAAAAGCTGAACACGCCCTGATAGTGGCAAGATTGCAACTCCCCGCCAGCTATTCACTTGCTCAGATTTCAAATTTCGAGATGGTTTTTTCCGAGCTTTTAGACGCCGCGGCCACATCGCATCTTCGAGAGGCCGATGGTAAGAATGCCGATGAGGGCACCTGGTTGATCGAGGCGATTTTTACCGCGGCGCCTGACCCCGGGATCATTGCCGATTTACTGGCGCCACATTTTGCCGTGCTGGGCATTAATCCTGTTGCAGCTATGATTGTTCCTCTGGCTGACCGCGACTGGCTGGCAGAAAACCGGGCCGCTTTTCCCGCGCGTCAAATTGGTCGGTTTTGGGTTTATGGAAATCATGTCAAAACCCTGCCACCGGCGGCAAGCTGGCCATTGCTGATCGAGGCAGCGCAGGCTTTTGGGTCTGGAACGCACCCAACAACCGAGGGCTGTCTTCGTGCCTTTCAGGCTGTTTTGCGGCATGTTCCTAGCCATTCCTCTAGCAAGTGGCGAATGCTGGATATGGGGTGTGGGTCGGCAATTCTGGCACTAGCAGCGTTGCGGGCAAGGCCAGCCAGTCAGCTGGTTGCGGCGGATAATGATCCGATTGCCGTCAGTACTGCCGCTGAAAACAGGCAGGTGAACGCAATCGCCCGTCATTCGATGCGGTCCGTTGTTTCAACCGGATTTGGCGCCCGTCCAGTGCGTCAACAAGCGCCCTATGACCTGATCTTTGCCAACATTCTTGCCGGACCGTTATGCCGGATGGCCAGAGATTTGGTTCCGTGTCTTGGGCGCGGTGGCTGGTTAATTCTTTCCGGCATTTTGAACGAGCAGGCGGGAATGGTCGAACGCCGCTATATGGCGCATGGCGCAAAGCGGCATTCACGAATTTGCATTGGTGAATGGACAATTTTGATTATGCGGCCGGCAAGGCTTGGCGCGCCCCGGACTGTATGGCATGGTCACTATTAGCATCAGCATAATTTGAATAGGTAAGATGATGACCGTCCCCACGCCGTCGGAAAATTTGCAAAATCTTCGTGAAATTTTGGATGAACGTGGGCTGGATGGCTGGTATGTGGCGCGTGAGGATATGTATCAGGGCGAAGAGGTGCCAGCATCACAGGAACGCCTCGCTTTTATCAGCGGATTTACCGGATCTGCCGGTTTTGCCGTTATTCTGAAACAGCAGGCGGCGTTGTTCAGCGATGGCCGATATACCTTGCAGATGGCTAATCAAGCGGATAGCGCCAATTGGCAACACCGCACGCTGCCCGATGCTGATCTTGCCAGTTGGCTTGCCGGCCAAGATTTAGAGGGCGCGCGCATTGGCGTTGATCCCAGCTTGATAACCGTTGCCGGATACCGCCGCCTGTCTCAGCATTGCCGGGCGGCCGGGGCCGAATTGGAGGCGCAAACCGACAACCCTATTGATGCAATCTGGGCTGCGGGGCGTCCGGACACGCCAGTATCAAAACCATTTAGAATGCCGGACCGAATAGCCGGAATGTCGATGCAGGATAAGCTGGCGGCGTTGGATGAAAATCTGCAAAATTCAGACGTTGATGCTGTTGTGATCAGCCGTGTTGATGCGGTGAACTGGCTGGTGAATATCCGCGGTAACGATCTTTCAAACACGCCGGTCAATTTGATTTTTGCCCTGTATCACCGTGAAAATGGACTGATTTTAATTGGCAATCAGACACGCCTTGCGCCGGTGATGGAAGGTGATCTTGCCAACGGGGCGGCGATTGTAGCAGCCGAACAGTTCGCCAAGCTGTTTGATGCAAAGGCCGGGTATTCCAGTACCGCAAAGGTGATGTTTGACCCTGACAGCCTGCCGAAATTACTGCATTCGGCGCTGGCTGAATGCGATGCGGATCTGGTCGAAAAACCATGCCCGGTTACGGTGATGAAGGCGATAAAAAATCCTGTTGAACTGCAGGGTTTCCGCCGTGCGCATGTTGAGGATGGTGCGGTGATGGTGCGCTTTCTTCACTGGCTGGATAGCGGGGCTGCCAGCGGCCTGCATGAAAGCGAAATTGCCAATCATCTGCTGGCACTTCGCGCACAAAGTTCGCGCTTTATAGCGCCTAGTTTTGATACCATCTGCGGGTTTGGTGAAAATGGGGCGATTGTACATTATCGCGCCCTTCCCGGGGCCGATCGCCAGCTTGATGAGGGCTCGTTGCTGCTGGTGGATTCGGGCGGGCATTACAATGATGGCACAACCGATATCACGCGCACGGTGGCGATAGGTGTGCCTGATGCGGCGATGCGGCGCGGATGTACCGCCGTGTTGCGCTCGCACATTGCTGTGGCCATGGCACGCTTTCCAAAAGGCACGAATGGCCAGCAGATCGATGCGCTGGCACGCGCACCTATGTGGGCGCAGGGAATGGATTATGCGCATGGTACCGGCCATGGGGTCGGGCATGTGCTGCAAGTGCATGAAGGCCCTGCCAGCATTTCCAAGCGCGGCACGGTGGAGCTGCTTCCCGGAATGTTCTTGTCGAACGAGCCCGGTTATTATCGCGGCGGTGAATGGGGCATCCGTACCGAAAATCTGATTGCTGTCACTGCCCCCGATGACGATGGATTTATGGGCTTTGAGACGATCACGCTTTGTCCGATTGACCGGCGGTTGATCGATGGTGACGCGATGCTGGCGGATGAGCGTGAATGGCTGAACAGCTATCACGCCCGGGTTCTGGCAGCGTTGGCACCTCGGTTGGCGGACAGCGCGGATGCCGTGGAATGTCAGGCCTGGCTAGAGGCCGCTTGCGCCCCGATTTAGGTGGCGATCAGGGCCAGCCATTCATCTTCACTAAGGACGGTAACGCCAAGCTCGCCAGCTTTGCGCGCCTTTGATCCGGCGTCGGCACCGGCAACCAGAAAATTTGTTTTCGCCGAGATTGAGCCGGACACTTTTGCTCCCATTCCCTCGGCGCGGGCTTTGGCCTCAGCGCGTGACATGCCGGTCAGCGTTCCGGTAAACACAATCGTCTTGCCGCTTATTGGGCTGTCGTCGGCTGGTCTTTCTGGCGGGATGATGGTCAGTTGAGCAAGCAAATCCTCAACCGCAAGCCGGTTGCTCTCGCGTTCAAAAAACCCTATTAGATCGGCGACCATCGACTCGCCAATCTGGTCAATGGCGATCAGCTCTTGCGTGCTAACCTCTAGGTCTTGCATCGGATTAAGCGCGGTCAGCATCGCCTCAGCCGTGTCATAATGAAGGGCAAGAAGTCGGGCGGTAGCCTGCCCTATTTGCCGGATGCCAAGCGCGAAAATAAACCTCTCAAGCCCAATCTGGCGGCGTGTTTCAATTGCTGAAAGCAGATTGTTGATCGAAACCTCGCCATAGCCGTCAAGCTCGGCAAATTCGGCGCGGCGTTCGGCTAGCCGGAAAATATCTGCGGGACGTTGAACCCAGCCAAGCTGGACAAACTGGTCGATCTGGCGGGCTCCCAATCCTTCAATATCAAACGCATCGCGCGAAACGAAATGCTTCAGCCATTCCAGCTTTTGTGCCGGACAATCCAGCGCATTCGTGCAACGCCGAATGGCCTCACCCTCAGGGCGGATAGCAGGGGCACCACATTCGGGGCAGGTATCTGGAAAAATATAGGCAGCAGAGCCCTTCGCGCGCGCGTCGGTAAGCACCCGCACAACCTGCGGAATTACATCGCCAGCGCGTTGAATGATCACCCGGTCCCCGATGCGAATATCCTTGCGCTGAATTTCATCTTCATTATGCAGAGTCGCGTTCGACACCACAACGCCGCCAACCGTTACCGGAACCAGCCGGGCAACCGGGGTCAGCGCGCCGGTACGGCCAACCTGAATGTCAATCGCATCCAGAGTGGTTTCAGCCTGTTCGGCAGGGAATTTATGGGCCAACGCCCAACGCGGTGCGCGCACGACCGAGCCAAGGCGTTCTTGATAGTCGGCGCGGTCAACCTTATACACAACTCCGTCAATATCATAGCTAAGCTCGGCGCGCTGGCGGCCAATTTCGGCGTAGATCGCTAGCAGCTCTTCAACGTTTGAGCAGCGGCGTGATAGCGGGTTTACGTTAAATCCAAAATCACTCAGCGCGGTTAAAAAATCGCTATGTGTTTGGGTAATCGGGGTGCTGATCTCCCCCGGCGCATAGGCAAAGAATTGCAGGTTTCGTGATCCTGTAATCGCCGGATCCTTTTGCCGCAATGATCCGGCAGCAGCATTGCGCGGGTTAGCAAATTTTTTTGCACCGCTTTCCTCTTGTGCAACGTTTAGTGCCAGAAAATCCTGTCGGTCCATATAGAGCTCGCCGCGGACTTCCATAATTTCGGGCGGAAGATCCAGCAAGCTATTTCCATTTTTCATTTTGAGCGTTTTCGGGATGGCCGCAACCATCATAACATTGGCGGTTACATCCTCACCTTCACTGCCGTCTCCCCGCGTTGCCGCATGGATTAGTGCCCCGCCCTCATAGCGAAGTGATAGCGACAGCCCGTCAATCTTTGGCTCGGCGGTGAAGTAAAGTTCAGCCGTGTCATTCAGCGACAGGAACCGCCGGACGCGAACGACAAAATCGATAATATCCTCGTCTGAAAACCCGTTATTCAACGATAACATCGGCCGCGCATGTCGAATTTTGCCAAATCCGGTAGCCGCCGCGCTGCCAACGCGGCGGCTGGGGCTATCGGCGCGGATAAGGGCGGGGAAAGCGGCCTCTAATGCCCGGTTGCGTGCCACCAGCGCGTCATATTCCGCGTCGCTGATAACGGGGGCGTCTTCTGCGTGATAGCGTGCGTCATGCCATTCTATCGCGGCGGCTAGGGCTTGCAGCTCGTCAGCAGCGTCGCTCTCCTGCATTGTGTCCGGCGCTATGGTGCCAGCGCGGAACTCTGCAAACTTGTTCGGTTTTTCAGTCATTTCGCCACCTAGCCCGCCAGCAAGGCTGCTGCTGCTGCTCGCGCTTCGTTGGTGATTTGCTCACCAGCCAGCATCCGGGCGATTTCTTCGGTACGCGCATCCCGGCTTAACGCTTGGGTGCCGCTGATGACGCCTGCATCGGTGGCGGTCTTGGCGATCTTCATATGATGGTTACCCTTTGCGGCAACCTGCGGTGAGTGCGTGACCACCAGCGATTGCGTCGACTGGCCGAGACGTGCCAGCCTTTCGCCAACTGCCGCCGCAACTGCGCCGCCAACGCCTGAATCAACCTCGTCAAAAATCAATGTACGGCCGGCGGCATCGCCTTCCAGCGCAACTTTTAGCGCCAGTAAAAAACGTGCCAACTCACCACCCGATGCAATGCGGTCAATCGGACCAGCCTTCATTCCCTGATTTGTGCTGGCTTCAAAGCGCACCTGCTGGGTGCCAAGCGGGCCAAACTGCTCGGGGGGCAGATCTCTGATTACCGTCTGGAACGTGGCCCCATCCAGCTTTAGCGGCGGCAACTCACTGCCGACAATTGCGTCCAGCTTTTTTGCTGCGCGCGATCGGCCCGCCGCGACCACATCGGCCACCTGCCGGTAATAGTCACGCCACTGACGTTCATTATCGGCAAGGGCGGCAAGCGCTCCGGCGGAATCTTCAATTCCGGCAAGACTGGCGGCCAGTTTTCCGTGAAGTTCGGGAAGGTCATCTGGCGTGCAATCATGCTTGCGGGCTTGCTGGCGAATTTCATGCAGTCGGTCATCAACCGATTGCAGGCGGGCAGGATCGGCTTCCAGGGCATGGCCGGCGCTGCTGATGGCGGCGCTGGCTTCGGCAATTTCGGCACTGGTGCGCTCTAACGCAGATTTCACCGGGTCCAATAACCCGCCCGCCAAAGGCGCAGCTTTTTCAATTGCCGCAAGGGCGCGCCCGACAAAGTTCTGGGCGCCCGCTTCGCCAAAAATACTATCCTCGGCGATGGTCAGGCTTTCGCCAATTCGTCCAACATTGGATAGGCGTTCGCGTTCCAGAGATAACTCGGCCTCTTCACCGGGGTGAGGGGCTAAAAGATCCAGCTGTTCAACTGCGTCACGAAGCCATTCCTCTTCGGCGCGCGCTTTTTCTAATTCGTGTTTTGCGTGGGCTAAATTGCGCTGCGCCTGCACCCAGTTATCCCAACCTGATTGCAGTTTTCCTAGCGCCTCCCCATGATTGGCGGCGCGGTCCAAAAGGCCGATATGCGTTGCTACATCCAGCAAGCCGCGGCCTTCGAACTGCCCCTGAATTTCAACCAACATGTCACCAACTTCGCGCAGCAATGTTGCAGAAATCGGAACATCATTGATGGAGGCGGATGACTTGCCGTCGCTTTTCAGACGACGGCGCAGGATCAGCGTATCATCGATGGAAATATCGGCTTCTTCAAGACGGGCCCAGACCGGATGATTGTTTTGCAGATGAAAGCTGGCGGTTACTGATGCGCTATCGGCACCTTCGCGGATCAACCCGAAATTGGCCCGGCTGCCCAGTGCAAGTCCCAGCGAGTCGAGCAAGATGGATTTACCGGCGCCGGTTTCGCCTGTCAGGACCGTCAGGCCACGTTCAAAATTTAGGGTCAATCGTTCGATCAGAACGATGTTGGAGACGGTCAGGCTTTGCAGCATCGCTATCTATCAAACAATCCGGCTATGGATTCAAGGGTACGTTGGAAAATACCTTGCGGTAACTTGCGCGTTGGATCTTCGGCAATCGCGATTAATTCCTTTGTCCAAAATGAATCCGGATAGTTATAGACCGCCACTGATCCAACGCGGTCCGCCTCATCCACAAGACCAAGTGCCAGATAAGACTCTACCATCCGGTACAGGGCTTCTGGAACTTGGTTACTGGTCTGATAGTCCCTGACAACGAGCTCAAATCGGCGTAACGCTGCGGCATAATACCCTCGTTCGGCATAAAACCGCCCTACCGCGATTTCCTTGCCAGCAAGGTGAGAGCGGGCAAGATCACCCTTTAAGCGCGCGTCGCGCACATATTTACCATCAGGAAAACGGCGAATCATGTCATCGAAGGCATTCAACGCTAGCAAGGTCATTTCGGCGTCGCGTTCCACATCGACAATCTGCTCGTAATAACTTAGTGCTTTTAGGTAATAAGCATATTCGATCAGCGGGTCGGCAGGGTTCAACTCAATAAAACGATCCAGTGCGGCAACCGCGCGTGGATAGTTGTTGTCCTGATAAAAAGCCCAAGCAGCCATAATCTGCGAGCGTGTGGCAAGGTCCGAATAGGGGTGTTGGCGTTCGACCTCTTCAAATTTGGGGGCGGCCTTTTCGGGGCTGCCGTCAATCGCCAGTTGAAGCGCTTCGTCATACAGCACGTTGGCCGGACGTTCGACCTGTTCTGGAACATCGGGCGATGCACACCCGGCAACGCTAATCAGCGCAACAACGGCAAGGCATAGACTCAGGCGAATGGCCACGGGACTCTCCAGCAGATTATGATTTTACCAGCCAACAATAGCCGCAAGGAAGAGATGTGAAAAGACTCAGTTCAAAGTGAAATATCGCTGATAGTTCTTTAACAAAGCAATCATCGCAGAAAACAATCGTTGCGGATAGATGCGATGCACGAAAATATTCATAAAGATTTTGCGATAATATTGTTTTTGGGCACCTCTATCCGCGGAATAAAGGTTAACAAAGCAGCATAAGGTGGGGCGCTAATTTGACGGGGCTGGTGACTAGACAGCGGCGGCAGCGGCAACTTCGGGCATTGCATAGCCGTCTGAATGGCGGCTGAAGGTGCCATCTTCAACAATGTGATAGCAGTCAGGCGAATGCCACAACGTCTGGATCAACCGGGCACACATGGCATGACCAGGGCGAGATGCGGTTACTTTGGCGCGTAGAGGCATCCCTAAAAGATAAAGGTCCCCGAGACAATCAAGGATTTTATGGCGGACAAACTCATTCGGCAGGCGCAGCCCGCCTTCGTTCAGAATGGCACCATTTTCAACAACAATGGCGTTACTGAGCGATCCACCAAGGGCCAGACCGGCATTTTGCATCGCCGCAACGTCGCGCATCTGGCAAAAAGTCCGCGCCGCAGCAAGTTCGCGCTCAAACTGGCCGTCGCCATGCACATAATGAAAACGCTGGCGGCCAATAGCGGCATCTTCGAAGTCAATTTCGGCATCGATTTCCAACTGGTCGCTAGGCTCTAGCCGGGCCCAACCGTCAGCATGGTTAACATGAATGGGCGTGGTAACAACGATTGTCCGCCGCCGTGCCGCCATGGTTGTAATGCCAACACGGTTTAGCGCTTGAACAACTGGAAGGCTGCTGCCATCAAGAATGGGAGCCTCACCACTATCGATTTTTACCACCGCGTTATCGATGCCAAGCCCAGCAAATGCCGCCATGATATGCTCAACCGTCTCCAGGCGCACGCCATCTTCATTCACGATACGGGTGCAAAGGCGAGCTTGCTGGACATTGTCGGGATGGGCGGCGATTGTCTGGCGACGTTCGGTGACGTCAATTCTTTGAAATTTTATTCCGGTATTGGCAGGGGCGGGAAAGATGGAAACGCGAACGAACCGTCCAGAATGCAGACCGATACCATCAAACTCGATGATATCGCTGACCGTTGTTTGCAATGGCTGTTCGCTGTACATAGAAATCCCTAAATTGGCGCAATCAAAACAGTGGCGTAATCAAAACAGTGGCGTAATCAAAATTCGAACTTTTTCGCTGATCGAAGTGTCAGCGTTGGAGTTGAAGGGACTTCCTGTTGAAAAAGATACAACTTAAAAACGACCCACCTTAAAAACGACCCACCTTAAAAACGATACAAGCCTCACCAAATCAAATCTGAGGTAACCACAATAATAATTTGCGTCAAAGCTTTCGACATAGAAATTGTTTCAAACCCAAAAGCACCATAGGCAATCGGCAAGGCAACAATCAAATCACGTTTGGTTACTACTTGTTACAACCGGCTGTAACAAAAGCATTTCTGGTGTGATAGGGGGCGTTTGCAGGGGAATCTGTGCTTGAGGCGAGACGAAAAAGGGCCCGGCAGAGGTTTGCCGGACCCTTAATGTTTGGATGGTTATCCGTTAATTTTTCAGGAGCCCTATCCGTTTAGTTGGCTTGACGGCGCAGGAATGCCGGAATTTCCAGATCATCCGCTGGCCGGTCAAGCGATGTTGTACTTGCTTTTTCCGGCATGCGGCTCATCGCTTCGGCGCGGGGCAGGTCCAGAATGGATGGCGCTGCTTCGCTGTCAGCTTCGGCCATTGCCGGAGCCGGGGCCGGAACCGAAGTTGATTCCGGAGCCGGAGTAGAGGCTGGAGCAATAATGTTATCCAACGCCAGCGCCGGGCTAGCCGTTGACGCAGCCTCTGCATCAGCACCGAGGTCAGATGGTCTTTCGACAGCAGGTTCAACGCGCGCGTTGGTTGTCTCTTCAGACGGCTTGCCAGTCCACAGGCCCGATATTTTATTAATCAGGCTTGTTTTTCCGGCGGCCTCGGTTGACGCAGGCACTGCTTCATCGTCCGGAAGGCTAGTGGGCGCCGCCGGAATAAAGGGTTTGCGTGAAGGTCCCGAAATGGCATCGGCACTATCGGCCACCATCACTGGCGCATCCCCACCGGATTCAGACGCTTCTGATTGCGGGGTTGCCGGCATGTTGGTGGCACAGGCTGCCGCCCGTTCGCGGGCAATTGCCTCATCAAGCGACATCTGCTCGGCATCAGAGTTTATCCCTTCTCCGAAAGTCTTGCTTTCCCCTTCGGCAAAGGCTCTTGGCGCTGATTTGCCAGTGGCAAGAAAGGCCAGACGCGAGGTCTTTTTTGTTGGGACAAAGGCCGGAACATATGCCTCATCACCATCATCGTCGGATGTTGTGCTGGACGTATCTGGGGCATTATCAGCGATGTCATTTTCAGCCGGCGATGCAGTTTGACTTGCAGGAGCCCCATCTTCTGCCTTATCGGCTGTGATGGCAATTTCATCATCCTTCTTTTGGGATGCCGTGATAGCGCCTGTTGCCCCGATAGCCGGAGACGCGGCGGCCGCTGCTCCCATAGCGGGGGTGTTGATGATGGTTGACGGCCTTGGCGGTGTCACCATGGTTGGCACATTGGTTGGTCTTACGCGGGCCATTGACGATGAATCGATGCCGGTTGCGACGATCGAAACGCGCATCACGCCGTCCAGCTTTTCATCAAATGTTGATCCGAAGATGATCACAGCTTCGGGGTCGACTTCACGGCGAATCCGGTTGGCAGCCTCATCAACCTCGAAAAGTGTCATATCCATGCCGCCGGTTACATTAATCAGCAGTGCGCGTGCACCCTGCATAGATACGTCATCAAGAAGTGGATTATTGATCGCAGCTTCGGCAGCTTGCGTAGCCCGGTTATCACCTGACGCCTCGCCAGTTCCCATCATGGCCTTACCCATCTCGCTCATGACCGCGCGAATGTCGGCAAAATCGAGATTAATCTGGCCCGGCTTGATCATCAGATCGGTCACTCCGGCAACGCCTTGATGCAGAACCGTGTCAGCGATGTGGAAAGCATCGGCAAAGGTGGTTCGCTCAGTTGCTAGTCGGAACAGGTTCTGGTTCGGGATTACAATCAGCGTGTCAACGTAGGATTGCATCTCTTCGATCCCGGTTTCGGCCTGCGCCATGCGGCGTTGGCCTTCGAAATCAAACGGCTTGGTTACAACACCTACCGTTAGAATGCCGCGCTCGCGCGCTGCTTTGGCAATCACCGGCGCGGCACCGGTGCCGGTGCCGCCTCCCATTCCGGCAGTAATAAACACCATGTTGCAATCAGCAAGCTCGCTCATCACGCCTTCGATGCTTTCTTCTGCGGCGGCGCGTCCGACGTCAGGCTTTGACCCGGCACCCAGGCCTTGGGTTGTCGCCGTTCCAAGCTGAATTTTGCGACTGGCAAGAGAATGCGCCAGCGCTTGGCCGTCGGTATTGGCAACAAGAAAATCAACACCATCGAGATCAGCGTTGATCATGTTGTTAACGGCATTGCCGCCGGCCCCGCCAACACCGACAACGGTGATACGTGGGCGAAGTTCCTGCATTGTTTGTGGAACGGAAAGATTAATGGTCATGATGTGCTCCCTTCGGGTGTAGTCAACCATTTACCTGCATTGGCGTTAATGCTGACAGGCTGGGTTCTGGTTGTTGGACGCTGGCTTTTTTTCTGCGGCCGGGGCGTCTGATTTCTAAAAAACAGGGTGAAAGAAAATTCTTTTGGGTTATTTCCCAAAGCTGGGTCGTTCGCTAAATGGAGTTGCATTGCGGATGTTCCTTTCTCAAAGGTTGTCTCGAAACCAGGCACCAAGCCTCTCGATTGGCCCGTGCGGTATTGTGCGTGTCTGACGTTCGGCCGGGTCATCCTCTGTCAGTCGGCTTACATGGATCATCGCGCCGATAGCTGCGGCGTTAGATCGGCTAATTTCATCACTGGGTAGGTTGTCGATGCCGTGCGGCTTGCCCAGCACAACGCTTTTTCCGGCAACTTGTGCGCAGAAATCTGCAATGCCGGTCATCTGGCTGCCGCCGCCGGTCAGCACACACCGGTTGCCAGCGGCATATTCCATACGGGCATTGCGCATCCGGTCGCTCAAAAGTTCGATAATCTCTTCGATGCGCGGGCGAATGACGGCGCTGAGCAGGCTGCGTTCAACAGTTTTGCCGCCAACCTCAATCATATCGCCGAACCCCGGAAGGGTGATATTCTCGGACCGTCCATACTGTACTGCTTGGCGAACTGGGGACGGGGCTGCGGCCATTGCATCAACAGGCGTAATGGCGCCATGCACCGCCTTGAGGCGTTCGGCCTCGCCAATTGGTGTGGACAGGATGCGGGCAATGTCGGTTGAAACATGCTGTCCGCCGACCGGAACCGTGTCGATATAAATCAGCTTGCCATCCATGAAAATCGCCGCGGACGACGTGCCGCCACCAAGATCAATCACCGTGCTGCCAAGCGCGCGTTCCTCATCGCTAAGGCCGGCCAGACATGCGGCATATCCGGCATGGATAAACCGTTCGACGCCAAGGTGGTTTCGCGCCAGCGCCTCAATCAAATTGGCGAGGCTGGTTCGCCGTGCGGCGACAGTCAGAAATTCAACCGACAGCTCGCGTCCGCGCATGCCCACCGGATCGGCAATGCCGCGAATATCATCCAGACTGTAATGCAGCGGGTGAAGCTGCATCAACTGCAACGCCGGCGCCAGCTCATGCGCGCCGCAACGGTCCAGAAGTCGGCGAACATCACGCCGGTTGACGGTGCTGTCGGACAGGGTGATTTTCTCGCTACGAAATTCGGAATGCGGACTGCCACCCGGATGCACAACACTGACCGACGCAACGGATACGCCAGCCGAACGCTCAGCGCTTTGCACGCAATTGCCGATAGCATCGCTAAGCTCACCAAGCGCGGTAACTTCACCAGCGCGCATTCCGGCAGAGGCATGTGTTCCCTGTCCAAGCAAGCGCAAACTGCCTAGCTTGTCAGTCTCGCCGATCATGCAGCAAATCTTAGAACTGCCAATATCGAGAACGGCAAAGGGTCGCCGGCTTTGCCGTCTGCGTCCTAACTTCATTGCGCGTCCTCCTTTATTTTAGGCGCCGGGTTTGGTTTGGGCGCCAGATTTATGACCAGATTTATGGGTCGTTTAATCATGTCTTACTGCCTTGACCGCGGACCGGGATATTCGGCTCGACAATCATCTGGTCTGGAACCCGCAGGTCGATAACCGCCAAATCGCGCGCCATAATTTGTTTGGTATGGTCAATCATCGCCAGTTGCGACCATGCGGTGCGCGGGTCGCTTTCGGGCAGGCGCACACGAATTCCGTTGCGAAGATGTACATCCCACCGCCGTCCAGATTGAAAGGTTAGCGCCCACACCTCGGCGAACAGCTCGGGTTCGGTCTTCAAAATGCTCAGAATAGGCGCGGCATTCGGCGCCGCCTTTTTGCCTGCAACGACGGTCAGATGACCAAAGGCAGACGGGTCAGCACCGGAAATAATCGTCCCGGTCTGGTCAATGACCCGGTGTCCACTGGTTGTTTGCAAAAGGGCAATCGGCACGCGCTCAGTCAGAATAACGCGGATGGTTGATGGCATCCGGCGTTCAACCGCGACCTGCTCAACCCAGCCAATGCTGGACAGGCGGGTGTGCAAATCTTTCAGCGAGATACCAAGCATCGGCTCACCTAGCGTTAACTCGCTGGCTGCCAGCAAAACGTCGGTCGGTGTGTGCGCCCGGCCGCTAACCTCAATTTGTTCCAGCTGCAGGCCTGCATCGGCGCTGGCGGTAATCATCATCACCGTCAGGCGTTCGCGCTCCATCGCGGCCGCCGCCACAGCGGCCAGTCCGACCAGCGCCGTTCCGGCAAACAGTATCCGCAAGATACGCGGGGCACGCGACTGGCGCATTACACCGGTTTCGGCGGAGCGCTCGCCCTCTTCACGGCGGATGAACGGGTTTAATCGTCGCATTGCGCTGTCTCCAAAAGGTGGTTGACCAGTTCCTCGCCTGTCATGCCGACAAAGCGTGCCTGTTCGGGTACCAACGAGGTGGCGGTCATTCCGGGCTGGGTGTTGATTTCCAGCATGAACAGCGCGTTGGTATCTTCGTTCCAGCGATAGTCTGCGCGGATCACGCCGCGGCAGCCGAAATGCTGATAGGCGCGTTCGGCCCAGTCGCAGGCCATCAAAGCCACTGCTTGCGGGATATCAGCTGGCAGGACATGCTCGGACCCGCCAGCGGCGTATTTCGCGTCAAAATCATAAAAGCCGGCCTTTGGCCTGATTTCGGTAACGCAAAGCGCCGTGCCGTCCAGAACCGCCACCGTCAGCTCGCGTCCCGGAATATAGGGCTCGGCAATAAGGGTGGTCTCGGTGTTCCAATGGCTGCGGGCGGGGGGACTGGTGCTGTCGCCCTTGATGATCACCACACCAAAGCTCGATCCGTCATTGCGCGGTTTAATCACATGCGGTCCGGTAAAATCGGCTGGATAAACGTGCGTGTCCTCGACCAGCATTAGATCGGCAGGAACACCAATGCCTATTTCGGCCAGGATGCGCTTGGCGCGAAGCTTGTCCATCGCAATTGCAGACGCCAATAGGCCGCTATGCGTGTAGGGGATGTTCAGGATGTTCAAGAGCCCCTGAATGTTGCCGTCTTCGCCAACCTGGCCATGCAGGGCGTTAAACACGCGGGCGGGTTGCATCTCGCTCAGAGACTTGGCGATATCGCGGTCAACCTCAACTTCGACGGCATCCCAACCGGCATTGCGCGCTGCCTGACCACAAAAACTGGCAGAAACGCGGCTTACTCTGGCCTCGGATGTCCAGCCGCCCATCAGGACGGCAACGCGTTCACCTGTCATGTGCTTGCCTCGTTGCGGGTGTTTTTGAAAGGGGACTTTGAGGCGGATTTGTCTTCATTAAGTTTTCCGACACGCCGAATTTCCCACCGCAGGGCAGGCCCGCCATCAGCGGCAACCCGCGCCCGAACCGTCTCACCGAGAGTTTCGATATCCCCGGCGGTGGCATTTCCGATATTGATCAGAAAGTTGCAATGTTTTTGAGATACCTCGGCGCCGCCAACGCGCAGGCCGCGGCATCCGGCAGCATCGATTTCCTGCCATGCTTTGCCGCCCGCCGGATTGGCAAAAGTACTGCCGCCAGTGCGAACACCGCGCGGTTGAGCATCGCTGCGGCTGGTCACGATTTCTTTCATCCGTGCTTTGATCACAGCAGTATCGCCCGGCTGTGCGGCGAGTTCGGCATGGGTGAAAATCCAGTCGGCAGGGGCATCGGTATGTCGATATGCCATGCCCATTTCAGCCGGCGTTGCCCTAACCGCATTTCCAGCCCTGTCAAAGCCGTGCGCGCGAATGGTAATGTCGCGGAATTCACTGCCATAGGCACCGGCATTCATTGCCAGCCCGCCGCCAACAGATCCCGGAATACCAATCAGAAATTCCAGCCCGCCAAGACCGGCCTTTGCTGCATAGCGTGCAACTTCACCGTCCAGCGCACCCGTTTCGGCGCTGACAATATTGCCTTCATGCGAAATTCGGTTCATATGCGCGGTCAGCCGGATAACAACGCCGGCAATGCCGCCATCACGCACCAGAAGATTCGATCCCGCGCCAACCGGCAGGATGGGAATATCAGCCGGGCAGGCGGCCAGAAACGCGCCTAGATCGTCCGCATCACGCGGGCAGAACACCACATCAGCAGGACCGCCAACACCAAACCAGGTATGGCGGGCCATCGGCACGCCGCAAAGATAATCACCACGAACCGGCGGTAGACGAGAGATCAGTCGATCAATCATTTTATCGCTCATTTGCGCCCCTCCCGTAATGTGTCTAGTGCCGCTGGAAGGTTGGCTGCCCAGCTGGTGATATCTCCCGCGCCAAGACACATGACCAGATCGCCTTCGTTGGCGCGCGCCAGAACTTCACCCGCCAGTGCATCAGGCGACGCCAGTGCCGCCGGGCCGCGATGCCCATGGTCACGAAGACCTGAAACCAACGTATCCTTGTTAACACCGTCGATTGGCGCTTCACCCGCTGCATAGACATCGGCAACCAGAACTTCGTCTGCATCATTGAAACAGGCGCAGAAATCATCGAACAAATCGGCAAGGCGGCTATAACGATGCGGTTGGACAACGGCGATCAGCTTATGTGTTCCGCACAGCATCCGGCCAGCCTGCAACGCTGCTTTGATCTCGACAGGATGGTGGCCGTAATCATCAATGACGGTGATGCCGCCGCTGCTGCCTTTGGTCTCGAACCTGCGGCCAACGCCGCCGAAATTGGCCAATGCATCGGTGATACGCTGCGGCTCAACACCCATTTCCAGCGCTACTCCAATAGCGGCAAGGCAGTTTTGAACATTGTGCTCACCCAGCATCGGCAAACGCACATCGGTCAGTTTTTCATGGTTGCCAGCGGCACGTTCTGACAGGATCACATCGAACACCATCATCGGACCGTCATGCCGCAGATTGGCAGCGCGCACATCGGCATTTGCCGACAGACCATAGGTGATAATTCGGCGATCCTTAATTCCCGACATCAGCCGTTGAACTGCGGGATGGTCGATGCAAAGTGTCGCAAACCCATAAAAGGGGATGGCTGCCACAAAGTTAAAGAACGCTGCCTCCAGCGCCTCGTAGGTGCCGTGATGGTCCAGATGTTCGGGATCAATGTTGGTCACGACGGCCACGGTCGGTTTTAGCTTGGCAAAGGACCCGTCGCTTTCATCGGCTTCGACGACCATCCACTGGCCTTTGCCCAGTTTGGCGTTACTGCCCCAACCGGTGATAATTCCGCCATTGATAACGGTTGGATCAACGCCCGCCGTATCCAGCAAGGTTGCAATCAGCGAGGTTGTTGTGGTTTTGCCATGCGTTCCGGCAACCGCAACGGACCAGCGCAGTCGCATCAACTCGCCTAGCATTTCAGCGCGGTGGACAATCGGGATAAACGCTTCACGCGCGGCCACGACTTCGGGATTATCAGGCTTGATGGCGGTTGAGATCACCACGATTGACGCTTCAACAACATTTTCGGCCTTTTGCCCGCAGATAACCGGAATACCTTTTGCGCGCAGCCGCTGGACATTGGCATTATCGCTGCTGTCACTGCCTTGGACTGAATAGCCAAGCTCAAACAGAATTTCGGCAATGCCACTCATCCCGATACCGCCGATACCGGTAAAATGCAGGGTGCCGATGGACAGGGGAAGTTCACTCATAAAACCTGTCCTTTGGGGGTGAATGTGGGCGCATCGCCCGCGCTGGCACGGATTTCCTGGCTATCGAATTTCAGGCCAGCAAGGTCCAGCGCGTATTTGGCAATACAATCGGCAGCGTGGGGTGCGGCGATGCGGCGGGCGTTGCGGCCCATCTCGGCGAGTTTGGCGGGATCGGACAATAATGCTTCGAGATGTTTGGCCAGAGTTGATGGGGTTAACCCGGTCTCTTTCACGCTCATCCCGCCGCCAGCTTTTTCAAACTGCAGTGCATTGGCGCTTTGGTGGTCATCCATTGCCGCGGCAAATGGCATCAGGACGGCAGCGCGTCCAGCGGCAGCAAGCTCGGCGACTGATGACGCACCGGCGCGGCTGATCACCAGATGGCTACCGGCCATCACCGCTGGCATATCGTTAAAAAAGGGCTTGATCGCCGCGTCTATTTGCAAGGCTGCATAGCGCCGTGTCAGCGCGTCAATCTGTTCGGCGCGGCATTGCTGGGTGATCACAAGCCGGCGTTGCAGCGAGGCGGGCAGCAGATCAATGGCGGCTGGCACAAGATCGGCAAAAACCCCCGCGCCCAGTGATCCGCCAATAATCGTAAGGCCAATTTTTCGAGGTGCTTTCGCACTGGCATCTTTGATATCGAAAAAGGCCGAGCGAACCGGCATTCCGGCGGTAAAGTGCGTCACCCCGTCGGGAAGATTTCGCGTATCGTCCCAGCTCAGCGCCAGATGACCGGTCCAGTTGGCCAGCATCCTGTTGGCCCGCCCTAAAAAAGCATTCTGTTCATGCAGAAGCGATGGCACCCCGCGCAGCCGTGTCGCCAGAAGCGGGGCAAAGGCAGGATAGCCGCCGAAACCAATTATCGCCGCCGGACGCCGTCGCATGATCAGCATCAGAGTCATTGCTGATCCAGCTGCCAGCAACGCCAGCGCGCGCGCTTTGCGTGTCAGTCCAATCTGGAAAGGCGAGGCTGACGGAAGAATGACATGGCCAGCCTCGGGAACGAGTTTTGCGCCGCGCTGATCGGTTAAAAGAATGGTATCAACGCCCGCACTGCGCAACGACTCAGCAACAGCCAGAGCCGGGAAAACATGCCCGCCAGTACCGCCAGCCGCCAACGCAATCAGGGGTTTACGAACGGCCCTCATGACGCCGCTCCTGAAGGTGATATCTGAGCTGGCGCGGCCGGCGTGTGACGCCGTTGACCGGGAAGGGCGAAAGGTTTGCGCCGCCGTGTCAAAGCAAGAATCAACCCCATCGTCAGGGCGCTGGCAAC
>JAACDV010000051.1 GCA_009936825.1 Bacteroidota bacterium
CCTCCTTTAGTGACGTTGTTATTAACAGGGACCTAACCAGCCTTTGGATTCATAAACGGCACGCGGAAGTCTGATCTGACTTCGGCCAGAATATCAACCACCTCGTAACTGGATTCGATTTGCCTGTTGCTACTTGGCGCATCAAGCTGATAACGCCAATTACTGCCAAACCCCAGTGCCTTATCGACACTGACATAAGTCCCGCAATAAACCATATAATCTTGGTCCGGCACGCCAGATACGCGTTCTTTCAGAACAGAAAGAATATCCAGTGGTGCCAGAAATTTGCTAACTCCAACTTCCTGATAAAGCCGGTCATCCACCCAGCTTCTCAAAATACAGTCGTCCCAGCTGTCGGCGATTTCATCATAGGGCCATAAGATTGGCGCCAGATGATTGACGCAGGCCTGTTTTGAGCCGGGGATAGAAAAGGTCTCCAACGCTCTGTCGGTATGATCGCTGCCCACACCTACATAAACTTGGTCACTCACATAAATAACAATTTCAACCTCGCCTGAGGTCCGGTTTGATTGCACAAACACTTCATCACCCATTTCAAGCGCATGAACGCCAATCGGGTAAATCCGCGGGGCCGGTACGTCAGTCGCAATGAAGATGCCTGATTTGGCAACTTCGTCCTGATGGGCAATGGCGGCATTCGGATCACGCGTTGCCGAACCAAAGTTATACATCCGCTTGATGTTACAATTCTGGGGCCGGACGGTGCCGTCAAGCGATGCGATGTCTAACGTTATTTCTTGCATGGATTACTCCTTTTCCTGCAAAGATGGGTCCTGCAAAGAAGGGTCCTGCAATTCCGCCAAATCAAGCAAAGCGGGATCAGTACCTGCCCCAATATGCCTGCGCCACATCCAGTACCGCTTCAATGATCTTCCCGCTTGCACGCCCGGGGTAAATTCTTCGCGGCCATGCAGAAACGCAATATTGTTGAGGATAAGAAGCTGACCCGGTTTTAACAGCGTCCGAAAATTCAGCTCCGGCCGCTCCAGCACCTCATCCAGGTAATCCAGAGCTTCTAGTTCTTGGTCCGATAAAGATAATCCTGCCATTTCCATTCCCGGATTAATCATCACTCTGGCATAATGGATCAGCAACTCTCCATCCTTAAATTCAAGGATAGGCTTTTGAGTCGTAGGCCCGCGCGATGGCCAGACATGGGCTTGAGGAGATCGAAAATGGTAGGTGTTGAATAGCAGGGGCAGCAGGTCGGGCCGCTCATCAGCGAAGGTCTGAAAAACATTCTGCGCCGAGATAATGGTGCTTTCGCCACCACGATTGGATGCCTGATAGCAGAACAGGCCAATATAGCAGGGGGGGCGCGGCTCTAGGCAGCCATTGTCAGAATGCTTGGCCGAGCGTTTGGCACTGGCGCCAATACGCGTTGGATCGGTGTTCTGAGACCCCTTGTCGGACACTGTGAAAAGTCGGCGATCATGATTGATACCCTGCCTGATTACCTGCCCGAAATAATTACATAAGGACCAACCGACGATCTCAAAATCAGCCTCGCTAATAAGATCAGACAGGCCGGTATCAATGATGGCAAACCCGATTCCCCTGTCTAATTGCTGGCGCCATTTGACAATGCTCGCGGCAATAGAAGGTAGACGAAAATCTTCCTGGGTTATCGTATCAAGTGTCAGGCCGTTGGCATCCTTAAAGGCCAGCGCTTGGCGAATTTCCTCGTGCGTTTCATCGGAAAGGTAAAATAGGAAAGGGTCAGCGCGCTTGCCGGGTTCGCCAGACTTGTCGAAATTAAGCGCAGTCCAGCCTCGCTGCGGGAGGTCGGATGAGATTTTTCTAAATGAGTGGATTAAAAAATCCTGATCCAAGAGGCTAGCAGTATCCCCACCGCTAGTAGTCTTATTCTGGCTCTGTTTTGCGTTCAGATTTCCTCTCGACAAACGTCTCTCCTCGAACGTTTAGATGATGACCCAGTAGGCCAAAACTACAAAACTCATTTTTGGAACGGAGCTATATTGGTAACAATATTTATTGTTTGTCAATCCAGACGCCAGTTTGTGCGGGAAGTTAGAGCACATTAGCTCCTTACACGATTAAATATTAATACTAGCTTTAATTAAATTAGATTTTTCTATGATTTGATCGGCCGCCCGCAAAGCAAGTGCCTGAATGGTGTTGGTAGGGTTTACTGCGGCTGCAGTGACAAACGCCGCGCCATCAATCACGAACAATCCCTTAACATCATGAGATTCGCCCCATCTATCCAAAACAGAATTATCCGCCTCATTGCCCATTTTTGCCGTTCCCATCAGATGAAAACCGGCATCAGAAATTTCTGGCATTTGGATGGTTTCATAACACCCTGCCATCTCCAGAGCTTGAGTGGCTTTTTGCCTGCCGTGACCCAGCGCTTGTTTTGCTGCCAGCGGCCGTTCGTATATCATCTTGGCGATAGGTAACCCGTCATCTGCAAAGGCCGCGTCGCTTAACTCCACGCGATTGCTGTCTTGCGGCATGTCGTCTGAGCAGATTGAAATGCTGTAGGCGTGCGAAAAATAGCGCTCAAAGCTGTGATGATGCGATGCGCCCCACGGGACTACGCGGCCAAGCCCGCCAGTGGCAGTCATAGCAGGCCCCGGCGTTCCCATCGCTTGTAGCTTGAAGCCACGAAGAAACCCCCGGTCGGGGTCAGTTTCGTAGAAATGATGGCTAACAAAACTTCCCGCGGTCAGCCCGGTATGTCCATGCACCGGCGCATCAAATAGGCCGGTAACTCTGGCCAGCGGATGAAGCATCAGCCGCTTCCCCACAAGTCCCGAGCTATTTGCGAGTCCGTTGGGATTCTTTTTGTTGGCTGAAAGAAGAAGCAAGCGCGCCGTTCCGACAGCATTGGCCGCGAGCATTACGATTGGCGCATACAATCGCTGCGAGTCACCTTTCCGGTCGGTGTAGATCACCCCGGAGGCAGATCCGTCCTCATTGGTTGTGACCTTTGTAACGGTGGACTGAACAATCAACTGCGCACCCAGTTTGAGCGCCTGAGGCCAATAGACAATATCGGTTGTCGCCTTGGCTTTATGGGGGCAGTTCATCTCACACGGGCCGCAATGGTTGCACGCGCCGCGCCCGACGCCGTAAGGGGATGAGTTGATGGCCAAATCCGCAGGCCACCATGACCATCCCAATTTGTTGAAGGCTGCGGCGATTTGTCTGGCGCCTTCGGATAACGGCAGGGGCGGCAAGCGGTGCGCATCATCTACAGGATATGCCGGATTTCCGTTAAGGCCGGACACCCCCATCATTTTTTCGTTCAAAGCGTAATAGGGCGATAACTCATCATAGCTGAGCGGCCAGTCATCCCCCACACCATCAAGCGTATGGGACGCAAAATCTGATGGATGAAAGCGCGGAAAGTGGCACGACCACATGATTGTGCTGCCGCCGACACCATTGAACATCAGCGGTTTTATCGCGCTTTCACTGTCATCAATGCGATTGTCAAACGCTTCACGGCGCGTGTTTGGATTTGGATTCCAGCGCGTTTGGCGAAGGATTTCCCAGTCTTCGAGCGTGGCCGGCAAATCATCTGATGCCTGCCAGTCACCTTGTTCAATGCAGACCACGCGGATTCCTGCCGAAGCAAGACGATAGGCCGCGGCACCGCCAGCAGCGCCCGCGCCTATGATGATAACGTCGACGTTGGAATGATTCATTTTTATTTCTTGTTTTTAGAAAATCGCAGACCTAGGCTCGAACGTTATACGAGAAATGTGATGTAGCCAATGTTGTTTGAAGAAAAAGCCATTTGCGCCTCGATAGATTCGATGATGCAAAAACATCTGCCGCGCGAAGAGGTGCATCGGCGTGACCAACTTGCCGATCCGCCGGATCATCTCTTGCCCATGTTTGCGGAAATGGGGCTGTTCCATCTTTGTTTGCCCGAAAGCGACGGCGGCATGGGTGGCAGCTGGCAGCATTTGTCGCTCATTCAGGAACGGCTAGGATATCATGCGACCATGGCGGCGCTGTTGTTTAACAGGGTGGCATGTTTCGGGGTTATGACGCTGGTTAAATCTGGTTCGGTGGAACAGAAGGAAAAATTTCTACCACAACTCCTTAACGGCGAAGGTACTTTTGCTTTGGCGCTGAGCGAAGCTGAGGCAGGCAGTGATGCAGGTGCGCTTCAGACTAGAGCTGAAAAACAGGGGGATAACTGGTGCATTAAAGGCCGTAAGATCTGGATCAGTGGTGCCGCCTCTGCTTTGCGGCTGGTCGTGGCTTGCCGGACGGACCTGACCAAGACCGGCGGCCAAGGTGTCAGCCTTTTCCTAGTGCCCCCAGATGCGCATGGCGTGTCGATGACAAAGCTTGAAAAAATCGGCAACCGCTGCTCCTTGTCCTACGATATTGGTTTTGACGAAGTGATGGTTCCGGATAGTGCCAGAATAGGCGCCGAAGGCAGGGGGTTCGATGCTTTGAAGAAGACCCTTTTCTATGCGCGTTCGGGACTGGCTTCTGCGGTTGTTGGAACCGCGCAGGCAGCGGTAAGTTGTGCCGCTTCACATGCCAAGGATCGTGTGCAATTCGGTAAACCAATCGGCAGTTTTCAGGTTATTGCTCATCGTCTGGCGAAGATGCAGACCGATGTTGATCTGGCCCGACTTTTGGCGCGCGAGCTTGCACGCGCGATTGACGCCAACGAGAATTGCTCGCGGCTTGCAGCGCAGGCTAAGGTGGTTGCAACCGAAACGCTAAAACGGGTCACCGATGACGGAATGCAGATTATGGCCAGTGCAGGATATGCGGCTGACAGCGACATGCAACGGTTTTGGCGCGATGCCAGATTATATAGTTTTGGTGAAGGGTCGAGCGAGATTCTGCTTGATTTGATTGCATCGGATATGGGTTTGGGAAGAGGGTTGAGCGCATGAGTTCAGAAACGCCGCGGGTTCTGGCGATTGATACGGTGGTAAATCCGCACACGCCAGAAATTGTGGAGATGCGTCCGGACTGGTCGGGAAAATTTCACAATCAAAAATTTGGCCAAGAGGAAACTGTCCTCACCGGCTATACATATGAAGAAATGCTTCGTCAGATGGACGCCGCCGGAATTGAAAAATCGTTTCTGGTTGCCAACAAAACTGGCCAGTTGGGGCTGCCGGGTAGCTGGCACCTGCCCTATGAAATGGTGGCTGAGGCGGTAAAACAATTTCCCGATAGGTTCTATGGTCTTGCCGGTATTGATCCAACCGAAGGAATGGCGGGTATCAGCGCCTTGGAAAAAGCCGTTCAGGATTTCGGATTTATCGGCGCGCATGCCTATCCGCACTGGTTCGAGTTAGCGCCCGATCATGCCAGATGGTACCCCTTTTACAGCAAATGCGTTGAGCTTGATATTCCGATCCTTTTGCAGGTTGGCCAATCGCTGGTGTATGAGCCGCGCCGGCCATTGCAGTCGGTTGGCCGACCGATCACTCTTGATCCGGTGGCGTGTCATTTTCCAGAACTGAAATTGGTCGGCATCCATATTGGCATTCCCTGGGCGGATGAAATGATTGCAATGGCCTGGAAGCATGAAAATGTCTATATCATCGCCGACGCGCATGCTCCAAAATATTGGCCGGAAAGCTTTGTTCGCTACATTGATAGCTATGGTCGCCATAAAGTTATGTTTGGAACAGACTTTCCGGTGTTGTCCTTTCAACGCTATCGTGAAGAGGTTGATGGGCTGGGCTTGCGCCCCGAATCCTATCAGGCGTTTTTGCGTGACAATGCAATCCGCGTTTTCGGGTTAAGCTGATGATTGCTGACACTACCTTTCAGGACCGGCAGAGTATTACTCGTTTACAGGAGCAAAATTTTGCGACCATGCTGGATCTGTGTTTTGAGCGTCATCCCTATTACCGTGATCGTTTTAAGGCAATGGGGCTCAAGCGTTCTGACATTCGCTCGCTGGCAGATATTCACCTGATTCCAATTATCAGCAAAAAGGAATATGCGGCTGACCCTGAGGCATTTAGCCTTGAGACTGAGGGGCTGGTTAAAGAGGCATCTGTCGGCTGGGATGTCATGCATACTACCGGAACAAGTGGCGGCAAGCCGACCCCGTTTTTCTCCACTGCCTATGATTTCTACGGTACTTTGACCGCAAATCGCCGGGCGTTGGAAATTCGCAAAATTGCCGAAACGGACGTGATTGCAAATCTATGTCCGATGACGCTTTATCCCTACGGGGCGTATCATCGAACAATCGCCGCGGCAAATGTTGTAAAAGTGCCAGTGATTAGTCCGCTGCCAGGGCGTCCGTCAGAATTTTTTCATTGGAGCGCCGGTCTGGATGACGTCGTGGCTGCAATTGCCAGAACACGCGCGACCATTCTTTGGGGCGTTACCAGTTATGTCCGGCGGATCCTTATTCGTGCTGAAGAAATTGGTGCAGATTTCCGCTCGGTTCGACTGGCATTCGTGACTGGTGAAGCTGTAAGCACCGAAATGCGGCGGGATTTAACCGACAGACTTCACCGGATAGGCGATGCAGATGCTTGGGTTTCAATTTCCTATGCGGCTACGGAAATGCAAGTCGGCGCGGTGGAGTGTATGCCGGATTCGGGCTATCACAATCCCGCGCCGGAGCAGTTCTATTTTGAAATTGTGGACCCTGAGACCCATGCTCAATTGCCGCATGGGCAAAGGGGGCTTTCGGTGCTGACCCATCTGGACCGCCGAGGCACGGTGTTGTTGCGGTATGCGATGGGTGATTATGCCGCATTAAGTGTAGAGCAATGTCCGCATTGTGGCAGATGGACCGATAGGTTCGTTGGCATGCCCTCGCGCGCTGATGAGTTGCTGAAGGTCAAGGGAATGTTGATAAATCCGGAAGCTGTCATAGACCTGCTGCTCGCAAACGGACAAATTGATGAGTTCCAAATCGTCATCGATCGGGAAGATAAAGATGATGCCCTGTCCGGTGATAGGTTCAGGCTATTGGTTGATACTGGTCCGAAGACTGACCTTGAAAGCCTGTCCGAGTCTGTGCGTCTAGCAATAGGGGTGCGCCCCGAAATAGAAATTACCCCCCGCGCTAAGATTTTTGATCCCGAAAAATCCCTCAAGGCAAAACGCTTGCTTGATTTGCGAAAATCTTCATGACCTAAGGTTATTTAATGATGTCCCATAAGCTTTACCCGCATGTTTTTCGGCCGTTAAAAATCGGTCAAACAGAAATCAGGAACCGGATTTTTGTTCCCGGTCATACGACGAACTATGGGGAAAATAATCTACCGTCAAAGCGCCATCTTGAATATCACCGGGCCCGGGCAGCCGGCGGCGTGGGCCTGATTATTTTCGAAGGTATTCGTGTCCACAAATCATCTCTTGGCAGGCAGCAAGGTGTGAATGGATACGAGGCTGAGGCAATTCCGCGGTTCCGCGATATTGCCAAAGCTGTGCAGGCGGAAGGTGCCAAGATTTTTGGTCAAGTTCTGCATCTTGGAAGGCATATTGACGGCAATTTTGCGCGCATGGCGGCTTGGTCTGCATCCTCCATTCCATGGACGGCTACCGCACCTGCACCGCACCCGATGACGCATCAGGAAATTGCGATGATCGTTCAGGCGCATGCGGATGTTGCCTGTAATCTGCTGGAAGCCGGACTCGATGGAATTGAGTTGCAACTGGCACACGGGCATTTGTTGCAGCAGTTTCTGTCGCCAATCTCGAACGAGCGAACTGATGAATATGGCGGTAGTCTTGACAACAGAATGCGGTTTATACGGGAAACTCTGGCGGCGGTGCGCGCTGCCATTGGCGATCAAACGATGGGCGTCAGAATCAGCGCCGAAGAATTCTTGGACGGCGGTCTGGGCCTGGATGATATGTGCGATGTTGTCCGCCGCCTCGTTACCGAATTCAAGATTGATTTTATCAATGTCTCGCATTCGGCCTATCACGGCAGCTACACCATCTCTACGCAAATGGCGGATATGGCATTCAAGAACGAGCAATTCCACTATTTGACCGAGGCCCTGAGCCGGTCGGTGTCAGATTTGCCGAACAAGCCGGTTATCATGTCAGTATGCCGCTACAATACGGTCGATTTGGCCGAGGCAATGCTAGCCAAAGGTGATGCTGACATGATCGGTATGGCAAGGGCGCATATCGCCGACCCCGAACTGGTGAATAAGGCGCTTGACGGGCGCCAAGATGAAACCATCCCGTGTATTGGCTGCAATCAGGGATGCGCCGATATGCTGTCCCTTAATCTTGCGATCAGTTGCCTTACCAATCCGCGCACTGGCAAGGAAGCCCAATGGCCAAAACCCTGTTTGAGTAAGGTAGATGCGCCGCGGCGGTTGCTGGTTGTGGGCGGGGGCCCTGCGGGATTGGAAGCGGCTTCGGTCGCGGGTGAACGCGGCATTGATGTGACGCTCGTTGAGGCGAAGTCCGAGCTAGGAGGCGGCCTGAATTATCTGAAAGATATGCCGCTTCGAAAGGAGTTTCTGCACCTTGTTGACAGTCAGAAATTGCGCCTTGAACAGGCTGGTGTGCACATCAAGTTGAACCATTCCATGTCAAAGGAGATGCTGTCGGACCATAAGGATGATCATATCATCTGGGCCGGTGGAGCGCACCCGCGAGGGGAAGTTTTTGCCAATGGAGAAATCGCGATGACTTTGGAGGAAGCCCTTTCTATGGGTGATAAGCTTGGTCAGTCGATCTTTATGGTGGATCATCTTGGGACATGGTCTGTTGCCTCTGTCGCAGAATATTTCGCTGATCTTGGCAAGCAGGTGACCATTGTCGTGCCCACCGGCGTTCTGGGGTGGAAAATCAGCATCTATAGCTCTTTTGCCTTAAAGCAAAGGCTGCGGGAGAAGGGGGTGCAGGTCATTGGTGGGCATAAAATTAAAACGTTTGCCAATGGTCTGCTGGAACTCGAAGATATGTCGCTTGGCAAAATTAACGGCACGCATCAGGCCGACCACGTAATCTCCCCCATGCTGGGAACGCCGCACGTTGTAACCCCGCCTTTCGAAATTTCGGAAGGTGGGGTTTCATCCTTTCAAATGATCGGCGATAGCGTCTCGGCGCGCACTGCCTTGGAAGCAGTTTATGAGGGACACGAAGCGGCGCTTTTATTGAGTTAGTGAAGGCTGGTGAGGTTGCTAGCGAGCCCCGACTTTACTAGCGGGCAATATAGCCGCCATCTGCTACTAGGTCGGTGCCGGTGATGAATGAGGCATCTTCAGACACCAGAAAAAGTGCAGCTTTTGCTATTTCGTCAACATCTCCCAACCGTCCAATCGGGTGCAAGTTTGCCAACGCCTGCTCAGCGTCATCGGCTGTTCCATAAATATCTGTCAGGCGAGGGGTTAATACCGCCCCGGGTGACAGTGCCACGACCCGGATATTATCTTCGGCATGGTCCAGAGCCAGACATCGGGTGAATTGCAAGATGCCTCCTTTTGTTGTGCAATAGGGTGCTGCTCCGGCAATTCCCACATGGCCGAGTTGCGAGGCAATATTCAGAATTACACCGCCGCCGGCTTGCTGCATTGCCGGGATGGATGCTTTTGAAAGAAGGAAGGTTCCGGTCAAGTTTACAGCTAATGTTTTTTGCCATTCGTCGAGGTTAAGCTCGGTGATTTTTGCTCTACGCGTTACCGTCGCCGCATTATTGACCAAGATATCAAGTGTCTTCTCGCGGTCTAACATTGGATAAAGATGCGCCGCCAGATCGTCCGCATTTGATATATCAACCGCACAGGCAACCGCATCGGGGCCGATCTCTGCAACAAGCTGGTCCAGTTTGTCTTTGGAATTATCAACCAAAATGAGCCGTGCTCCAGCTTCATGAAATTTGACAGCGATGGCGCGCCCTATACCTTGAGCAGCGCCACTGATTAACGCTATTTTACCCTCTAAATTGGGTTTCATTGTCAGCCGTACCTATTCTTTGCCGCTTTATGGCGCGTTATGAAAAAAGACGATCCTGATTTTGAATGATGCTAGGATATCGTTAAGCTTTAGGACATTAGAGCTTTACCATCTAACCTGTATAGTGACGTTTGAATACCACAATATCCAAACAATAATCGCGTTTTGAAAGTGAAGTTATGCCAGTTGTTAATATCACCCTGATCAAAGGCTATTCTGCCGATGCCCGCCGCCGCCTATCGCAGCATATGACGCATCTGGTTACACAGTTTCTAGGCGCGATTGCCGAGGGCACCACGGTTATTGTCAGCGAGTTGGATCAGGCATCTTATATGCGGGGGCTGGAAAATAAAAATCCGGCCCCGCCACCACCGCCAGCAGGTGATCTGATTCGTGATTATTTGGCAGCGATGGAAGCGCGCGATCTGAAAACGGCGCAATCGATGCTTGCCGATGATTTCTGGATGGAGTTTCCGGGCGGCGTGCGCATGACCCGGTTGGAAGACCTCATCGCTTGGTCAAAGCCGCGCTATAATAAAGTTGGCAAAATTTTTGATGATGTGTCCACGGCTTTTACCGCGGATGGCGTTGTGGTGACCGCGCATGGAACACTGTTCGGCGAATGGCCCGACGGAACTATTTTTGAGGGTATTCGCTTTATTGACAGGTTTACTGTGTCTGGCAATAAAATCACCAGCCAGATGGTCTGGAACGATATCGCCGAACATCGCTCCGGGGCCTAGGCTTTATTAAATATCGGGGTGCCCTTAGATACGGGGGTGCCCTTAGATATGGGGGTAATTCACAGCTTTGGATGGGTCAGAAATTCATCCAGAATTTCCTCTGGCGGTTGCATGAAATCCCGCGTCCGGCTGACTTCGAGGCCAAATTTCTGGCGCATTTCAATCGCCAGTTCTGTCATCCGCAGCGCCACCGGCAGGCCGTTTAGAACCGGTGCTCCGGCAACCCTGAATCCTGAAATTTGCGATAATAACAGCATCGGAATCCCGCCAGCAGGGATCAGCACATCAACCCCGCCCGCCACCAGCGGTTCCGCCTGACGGGTAAAATCATCGGCAACTTCCTGCAGTTTTTTTGGATCATCAAAAGCGTCCAGAATTTGCCCGGGCTCAAAGCTAAGCGCGTGAATGCCGGTGACCCTGTCGGCCAGCCCATATTTGCGAACCTGATGTTCATGCCCCGGAATAAAACGTGGATTGATCGTGATAATTCCCACTTTCTGGCCGTACTGACAAGCGGCCAACATGCTGGCCTCACCCAGCGAAATCAACGGAATGGAGGAGGCAGCGCGCGCCTCATACAGTCCCGAATCCTGAAAATGCCCCATCAGATAACCGTCATAGCCGTCGCGCCCCGCACGAATAGCGTTGGCGATGGCCTCGCGTCCACAGCGCCACTCAACCAGCGCATGCGCATAGGAATCAAAGGGGGTAATGCCGGTGAACTCCAAGCTGGTTCCGGGGCTGGCATGATCGCGCAAAAACCCGCCCAATCGATTCCAGTAACCGGGCGCTGCAGCTTCGTTTACAAAGCTCTGATACCAGATTTTCATTTCAATTATCCTTATCTGCCAACAATTATGGCTGGGAATGCCCGGATAGCTGAACCGACAGCGGTAAAGGCGGAACTATGCTGGCTAAATACACCGAAAACGTCAAATAGTTTAACCCTGAATTAAAATAGTTTATACCTCAAATATATGCAATTTACAGGCGCGAAACAGCGTGCCAAACTGATAAAATGATAAATGAAACATCTTTAAATTCGGCTCAAACCCAATCGGACAGTTCGGGTGATAGTCCCCAATTCAGTGAATCCGCTTCTAGCGCAGCGTCGGTTTATGGGGATACGACAATCTTTGATCGTTTTACGGCGACGGCGGCGCGCATTACGAACCGGCCCTTTCTTCGGATCATGCCCGGACCAGCTGCTGTTTGGGGCGTCGATGCAGGTGACATCAGCTATGGTGAAATGGCGGCGCGTGTTACAGAAAGGCGCGAGGTTCTGGCTGCAGCGGATTTACAATCTGGAATGCGCGCCGGTCTTTATCTATATAACGGTCCAGATTTTTTTGTGAACTGGTTGGCATTGAACGCGCTTGGGCTGTCGATCGTGCCGATAAATCCAGACCTGCAAAGCCGCGAGCTCAGCTATATTATCGCGCATTCCGAAATGCGGCTGATGATTGCGGCGGCGGGTACTCCGTCCATCCTCGATGAAGTTTGCCGCGATGAAAATGTGCCGATTATTGGCCCAGATGCTGTGCCGCCCGCCACTGGTGACGCCAATGTTGATGTTGGCGGGATGAATGCGGGATCTGGCAGCCGCACCGAAGCGGCGCTGTTATATACTTCAGGCACGACTGGCCAGCCTAAAGGATGCCAGCTTGATCAGGTATATTTCCTGAATGCCGGTGATTGGTATGCAGCGCTTCCGGCGCCATTTGATCTTCGCACCGATACCGAAATCATGCTCACACCGCTGCCGATGTTTCACATGAATGCGCTGGCCTATTCGGTTATGGCGATGATTACCACCGGCGGAACGCTGGTTCCGCTTGACCGATTTCATCCGGCCGAATGGCACAATGTCGTTGCCGAAAGCGGGGCAACAATTTTGCACTATCTTGGTGTTTTGCCGTCGATTCTGATGAAGATGGATCCGGTTCCAACTGAACGGGCGCACAAGGTTCGCTTTGGGTTTGGGGCCGGGGTTGACCGCCAACTACACGCGCCGTTTGAAGAACGTTTTGGGTTTCCCCTACTAGAAGCATGGGCAATGACGGAAACCGGTGCTGGGGTTTGTATCGCCGCCAGCAGCGGTGATCGGCATGTTGGAACAAGCTGTTTTGGCAAGGCTGAGCCTGAAATAGAGGCAAGAATTGTTGATGATGACGGCAAGGATGTTGTTGACGGTGAACCCGGTGAATTGCTGGTGCGGCGGGCTGGCCCGGATCCGCGGTTTGGCTTTTTCAGCGCTTATCTTAAAGATGCCGCGGCGACCGATGCCGCGTGGCAGGATGGCTGGTTTCATACTGGCGATATCGTCATTCGTGATGCTGATGGATATTTTTTCTTCCGCGACAGGAAAAAGAATATTATCCGGCGATCGGGTGAGAATATCGCGGCTGTCGAGGTGGAAACCGTGCTTATGCGTCATCCAGCGGTCGCCAGCATTGCCGTTGGTCCGGTTACAGACCCGCTGCGTGAGCAAGAGGTGGCCTGCCTTGTGGTGCCAAAGGCGGGGCTGGGTAATCCGGTGCAGATGACCGAATTATTTGACGGGCTGTTTGCGCTGGCGCGCGCCGAGTTGGCTTATTTCAAAGCGCCCGGATGGTTTGCCGCTGTTGAGGCAATGCCGCTGACCGGCACACAAAAGCTTCAACGCGGGGTCTTGCAGGACCAGTTGTCCAAGATGCTGGAAGCTGGCAGTCTGACAGATTATCGGCCGCGTAAATCGCGCCGCGCACCGGCAGGCTAGGCTATGGAATTTAAAAACTGTAGCAAAGCAAAGCCAGAAATGAAGGCCAAAGCCAGAAATGAAGGCCAAAGAATGAAGCTCGAGAAATGAAGGTCG
>JAACDV010000275.1 GCA_009936825.1 Bacteroidota bacterium
CACCCGCCCCACCATCAGCACCTACATCTACATCTCCCTTACCCCCCTCTTTCTCAGCTGCACACCCTGCGGAGTTATCGTCAAAATTACCCTCGGCAGGCCGCGCATTATTACTCTCATTACGCGAGCCACGCTCGCCTGACCGCGCTTCATGCTGGGCCTTACGTTCTTCTGCAGCATCAACAGCTGCCTGATGAAGGCGGAAATAGTGATCTGCAAACTGAGTGTAGGCTTCTGCGGTAATCCGCTCACCCGAGGCGGCAGCGTCAAGCGCCAGCGCCATATATTTCTCATTCAGCTGTAGAGCATTTCCGCGAAGCTTCACTTCGGGACCGTTGGATTCATAAGAAGTATTGCGATTTGGCACGTTTTGTGGGGCGTTGCCGTTGCCCCGGCGACCACGTCCGCGGCCACGCTTTGCATTCTGAGGTTGTCTCATTGAGCCATTTTACCGATTATTGCAACGAGTTAGGCAAGCTGGACGGGCGCGATAGAAGCTCGTAGCAGCGCTTGCTGTTGGAAACCGCCATATTTGGAGGTCTTTCGGCAACGTCATTCGCGTTGCCGTCAGAGACATAACAATACTCATGCCCAATCGATTAATTCAAGGGAAATATGCTATTTCGGAGGAAATATGCGAAAAAATAACCTGTAATTAGACAAGCTGGTGAAAAAAGGGGCAAAACGGGCTCTCAAACCTGCCGCCCAAAAACCAGACATCGCACAATGCCGCTAAAATCAGCATGCTGACCATAAGGTTTCAGGCCGTGAGCGGCGGCGATCCCGGTGACAGCATCTGCCTGACCTTCGCCAATTTCAACGAAAGCACGGCCCTTAACGGTTAGCCCCGCCGCGATTACAGGAATGACAATTCTCCAACATTCCAGTCCGTCATCGCCGCCATCAAGCGCGCGCATCGGATCGAACTTGGCAACCTCAGGCGCCAGCGACGCAATCTCGCCGGTCGGGATATAAGGCGGGTTTGAAAGGATAAGATCGGAAGGCAGAAAATTCACCGCAGCAAAGTCACCCTGAAAAAAGCGACTTCGCGAGGCCAACCCCAGCGCCAACGCATTCCGTTCGGCAACCTTGATCGCATCATTGCTAATATCAATCCCTCTGCCGACCGCATCCTCAAGTTCGCTTAGGCACGCCAGAAGAAGGCAGCCCGAACCAGTGCCAAGATCAACAAGCCGCAGCCCGGAAGGCTGGGTTTTCGCCCATGCCAGTGCCGCCTCAACAATTGTTTCCGAATCAGGGCGCGGATCGAGCGTATCCGGCGAAAGATCAAATCGCAGTGACCAGAATTCTCGCCACCCCCTGATCCGGCTTACGGGTTCACCTTGCAGGCGGCGCTCCAACAGCTGCTCATACCGCGCCGCCAACCCGGGATGCCATTCAGCAATGGTTTCATGCGGCAACACCGCATCATCACGCCCCAAAAGTTCGGCCAGCAGAAGACGCGCATCCAGCTTTGCTTCATCGGCATTGGGGATTCGGGTGTTGGGGTTATGTTTGGAGACCGCATCACCAGCGGCAAGCCGTTCAGCGGCGGCAATTAGGATGGAGCGTGCTTCGCAGCCGGTGCCTTGCAGCCGGTTCATTCAGCACCCTCGGCCAGACGTTGCGCCTGATCTTCGGCAATCAGCGCTTCAACAACTTCATCCAGCGCCTCACCGGCAACAATCTTATCCAGCTTATAAAGTGTCAAATTAATCCGGTGATCGGTAACCCGCCCTTGCGGAAAATTATAGGTGCGGATGCGCTCCGAACGATCCCCAGACCCAACTTGACCTTTTCGCGATGCGGCACGTTCTGCCTGAACGCGGGCGCGCTCGGCGTCATACAGCCTTGCCCGCAAAATCTTCATTGCCTTGGCCCGGTTCTTATGTTGTGATTTTTCGTCTTGCTGGCTCACCACAATTCCGGTTGGCATATGGGTAATTCGTACAGCCGAGTCAGTGGTGTTGACCGATTGACCGCCAGGCCCTGATGCGCGGAAAACATCAATCCGAAGGTCATTTTCCTGAATGTCGATATCAACGTCCTCGGCTTCAGGAAGAACTGCAACGGTGGCGGCCGATGTATGAATTCGCCCGCCAGCCTCGGTTTCGGGAACCCGCTGTACACGGTGAACGCCAGATTCGAACTTCAGCCGGGCAAACACATCGCCGCCAGCGATATTAGCCGTTGCCTCTTTATAGCCGCCAATCCCGGTTTCCGAAATCTCCATCACCTCAAAACGCCAGCCATGGCGCGCAGCAAAACGCTGATACATACCAAAAAGATCAGCGGCAAACAGCGCCGCCTCATCACCGCCAGTACCGGCGCGAACCTCTAGAATGGCGTTACGCGAATCATCACGGTCACGCGGAAGCAGCAGCAATTGCAGCGCCTGACGTTCGTCTGGTAATTTGCTGTCAATATCCAGAATTTCGGCGTCTGCCATCTCAACCATTTCGGCGTCCCCTGCCACCTCTTCGGCCAGCGCGGCGGCGGCTATACGCTCGGCTTCCAGGCGGCGAACAAGGTCAATTTGATCACAGACCGGGCGCAATTCCGACAGCTCACGCGATAAATTGGCAAGCTCATCAGGCAGCATATTGGCCGAATGGGACAGCCGGTCTTCAACCGCCTCGCGCCGCGCCAATACCTTATCCATTGTCTGCTCAAGACTCATCCACATTCCCCAAAATCAAAAGCTGGCCCCAAAATCAAAAACTGGCCCCAAAATCAAAAACTGGCCCCAAAATATACACGCGCCTAAAGTTTGTGCGTCAAGTGCGCCGCAAGATCAGCCTGCCTCACTTCACTTTGCGTCCCGTCACTAAGGTCACGAAGCTGGACTGTACCCTTTGCCAATTCATCCCCGCCAATAATTACAGCCATCCGGATACCCGCCCGATCCGCTTTTTTCAATCGCTTGCCAATCGCCCCGCCCGTTGGCAAATCAACAGCGATACCGGTACCACGAAGCACTTCGGCAAGGGCAAAAGCAGCACTATCTGCTTCGACATCCGCCGCCATAATGGCAACGCGCGGCGTCGGTGGTTCCATATCGCCCACCAGCATTGCAAGGCGTTCAACACCTGCCGCCCAGCCAACACCAGCTACGGATGGGCCGCCCAGCATTTCGGACAGACCATCATAACGCCCGCCGCCAAGAACGGTTCCTTGTGCCCCAAGCGCGTCGGTAATGAATTCAAATGCCGTATGACAATAATAATCGAGGCCGCGCACCAGCAACGGATCAAACTTCCAGTTGATTGACGCAGCGTCCAATGCCGCCGTGACTGCTGCAAAATGCGCCTTGGACTCATCGTTCAAAAACGCATCAAGGCGCGGCGCATCGTTAAGAATGGCACGGTCCCCTGCATCCTTTGAGTCAAGAATACGCAGCGGATTTGTCTGTAGACGCGTCCGACTATCCGGCGACAACGCATCGGCCTGCGATTCAAAATAAGCGACCAACGCGGTGCGATAATCCTGCCGACTTTTGGTATCACCCAACGAATTCAGATGCAGATCACATTTATCCAGCACACCGAGACCATCCAGAATCCGGGCCCCGCAGGCAATAATTTCAGCATCAGCCAACCCTTCGCGCGGACCCAGAAATTCAATTCCAATCTGATGAAACTGCCGCATCCGACCTTTTTGCGGCCGCTCATACCGAAACATTGGTCCCGCATAAAAAAATTTCAATGGCAGACTCTGCGTCAGCCCGTTTGAAATCATCGCCCGCACAACGCCGGCGGTATTTTCCGGGCGCAGGGTGAACACCTCGCCGCCGCGATCGGTAAAATTGTAGGTTTCCTTGGTGACAACATCGCTGCTATCGCCAAGAGGGCGGGAGAATACCTCAGCAAATTCAAAAATCGGAGTCGCCATTTCCTGAAAACCGTAACAGCTGGCGACCGTTCGTGCGGTGTCTATTACACGGCGATGCGCCGCCATCGCCGCAGGCAGAAGATCAGCGGTTCCTCTTGCAGGTTGCAAACGAGACATGGTCAGATCATCCTATTGAAACTTCGCATCACAGTGCCATTTCTGGCCAGCTTGCGGCTAGGCTGTTAAGGTTTCAGCGGCTTCCTGCGCTTTAATAGCGCTGACACGCTCTTCGACAAGGCCGACAACATGCTCGACAATGTCGCCATTCGTCAACCTGTGATCGGCCATACCTGACACATAAATCTGATGCGTTCCGCGCCCACCGCCAGTCAAACCGATATCTGTCTC
Organism: Bacteroidota bacterium; assembly: GCA_009936825.1. Next base: position 4,240 of record JAACDV010000275.1, read on the forward strand.
GCGCGCTTCACCCGGGCCGTTTACCACGCAGCCAATAATCGACACCGTCAAAGGAAGATCAATATGCGCCAACCGCTCTTCGATGGTCTGCACGGTGCTGATCACATCAAACTGCTGGCGGGCACAAGAAGGACACGAGATCACCGTGACGCCGCGGCGGCGCAAACCCAGCGACTTTAGCATCTCGTAAGCAACGCGAACTTCTTCGGCCGGATCAGCCGACAGCGAAACCCGGACAGTATCGCCGATCCCCGCCCATAATAAACCGCCAAGCCCGATCGCTGATTTAACCGTTCCAGCGCGAAGACCGCCAGCCTCGGTAATGCCAATGTGAAGCGGACAATCAATAACATCGGCAAGCTGCTGATAGGCCGCGACCGCCAAAAACACATCGGATGCTTTGACCGAAATCTTGAATTCGTGAAAATCGTTATCTTGCAGAATACGGGCATGATCGAGTGCAGATTCAACCAGCGCTTCGGGGCAAGGCTCGGCGTATTTTTCAAGAAGATGACGTTCCAGCGACCCTCCATTCACCCCAATTCGGATAGAGGCGCCATGGTCACGCGCGGCGCTGATCACTTCGCGGACACGGTCTGCCTTACCAATATTACCCGGATTAATGCGAAGACAAGCCGCCCCAGCCTCTGCTGCTTCGATAGCGCGGCGATAATGAAAATGAATATCGGCAACAATCGGCACCGGGCTTGCCTTACAAATATCACGAAGCGCCGCAGTGCTGTCTTTATCCGGACATGACACGCGGACAATATCGGCCCCCGCATCGGCGGCAGCGTTTATCTGGGCAAGCGTTCCCGCAACATCAGCCGTCAGCGTATTGGTCATCGTCTGGACGGAAATCGGCGCATCGCCGCCAACAGGAACCGAACCAACCATTATTTGACGGCTCTTGCGCCGCTCGATTGTTCTGTAAGCCCGATAGGCGTTGGCCACTGCACCGCTCCTCTGAAAATTCCAGCCCGCCGGAATTGGGCCGTCTTTGATGTTGCCAAAAATCAGACTTATAGATAGCACCCGTGATTAGAGGGTCTTCATTAGGCAGGCTTGCCGCCCGGAAATATGAGCCTGCAAAACCGTCTTCGATGATTCTATTTAGAGTTGGTTAAGCAAACGCTCGGCATCAAGTGGCATGTCACGCAATATTTCACCCTTTTCGCCAACAGATTTTACCGTACCGTCGCTAAACAGCAGTTCAATCCCGCCAGCATTGCCGGTGCTTAAATACAGCTTGTCACGAACATCCACAATATAGGTTTCACCATTGCGCATCAGGCTGGTCATAACTTCCTCACCGTCATTGCGAATGATTTCAACCCAACTGGTGCCGGTGGCGCGCACGGTAATCTCAAAAGCCGGATCACGCTGGCGCGCAAAAGCAACACCGCTCATCGAAGAAGGTTCGTTAACCACACCCTCGGCGTTGACATCCTGCTCATCTCCAGAACCGTTGGCGCCCTCAATTTCAGCAGCCGCGGTATCGGCGCCCGCAGTATCGGCGCCCACTGTATCGGCGCCCATAGTATCGGCGCTCGCAATCTGGGAACCGGTATCGTCTATGCGCGTCTCTTCGGCGATGGATAATTGCTCATCCCCTGTTTGGCCGCTGTCTGGCGTTGCCGGACTTTCGGCAATTTCCAAAACTTTGGCAGGTGCGTCGGACATGTCTTCAGCGACGGCTACACTTTGGGTAAGCGCGGTTGCTTCGCTGGTTTGATCCGAAGCCCGTAAATCATTCTCTACTTTGAGGATGGTCTCACCAGGCCCTTCCAGCGAGACAGTAGCGGCAGGCACGCTATTAGAAATGTCGCTTTGAAGGGTGGTTTCATCGGACACTAATCCACTATCTGCCGAGACAATCAGGTCAGGGGTCAAAGGCAATCCGTCCCCAAGGGTCAGGTCTGCCGATACCGATGCCTGCTGGGAATCAGAGCCAAAAAGAGACAATATTTCAGGTTTATCCGCCGCATACCAGCCGCCATAACCGACAACAACGACAATAACCAAAAGCGACGCCATCATGGCGCCCGAACGCTGGGGGCGTTGCCTATCAACGGGGAAGGAGTATGTCGGCGTTATTTTCTCCACAGCAGTTAGCGCCCGATACCGGCGCGGAAATTCCTCCGGATCAAGATCAACAGCGCCTGCAAATGAACGCAAAAAGCCAGAAACATAAGCAGGGCCTGGCAGCGCATCAAATTCGCCAGCTTCAATATTTTTGATATAGACTTTAGAAATACGTAAAACTTGGGCTATTTCGTTGACCTGCTGACCGCGAGCAAGCCGCGCCGCGCTTAGCTCACCCCCAATGGCTTGGAAGCTGTCAGTCCCAACGACCTCTTCGCGCGTCAATTCATCCATTTTTCGAGCCACATGACTTTATATTAAAGCGTTTCGGTGAATTAATAGAACACAAAAAAAATACAATGTCACCATCAATAAGCTGTTAATAAGTTGGTTTTTTTACAATAATTCGCTTTTGATTAAAATCGTTGGGCCAGTCGCAGCAAGGCACCGCCCAATCTTCGAGATCAAATCTTTCAGTCTTCGCCATCAAGACCAAAGGCCGTATGCAGGCTGCGCACAGCAAGTTCGGTATATTCCGAGGCAATCAGCACCGAAATTTTAATCTCTGAGGTCGAGATAACCTGAAGATTAATACCACGTTCCGCCAGCGTCTCGAACATCGTCTTGGCAACGCCGGGCTGGGACCGCATAGCCATTCCCACCACCGAAATTTTAGTCACATTTTCAGTTGCATCAACGCTCTCAAAAGCCAGCGACTCGCGAGAATCATTTATTATTTTCAGTGCCTTAGCTACATCAGCGCGACCAAGAGAGAAGGTAATATCCGTCTTCTGTCCGGCGGTTGCCGCACTTTGGACAATCATATCAACATTGACCTGATTATCGGCAAGCGCCCCGAAAACACCGGCAGCAATGCCGGGTTGATCAGACAAGCCTTGAATTGTGATCTTTGCTTCGTCCGGGCTATAGGCGATGCCGCTGATTTTTTCCTGTTCCACAATTAAATCCTCATTCACGACCAGCGTCCCGGGGGCATCTGAAAAACTGGATCGCACCTGCAAGTTAACATTATTACGCATTGCCATGGCAACCGATCTGGTTTGCAGCACCTTAGCTCCAAGCGATGCCATTTCCAGCATTTCCTCAAAAGTGATCTGATCCAGCTTTTGAGCCTTTGGGGCAATCCGTGGATCGGTCGTATAGACGCCGTCAACGTCGGTATAGATATCACAGCGATCCGCATCTAGTGCCGCCGCAACTGCCACCGCCGAAGTGTCAGCGCCGCCGCGCCCCAAGGTTGCCACCCGCCCGTCGGGGGCGATGCCCTGAAACCCGGCGATCACAGCAACCTGACCTTGCGCCAACCTGTCGCGCAATCGAGCCGTCTCAATGCTCTCAATCCGAGCTGCACTATGGACATCATCTGTCCTAAGCGGCATTTGCCAACCTAGCCAAGAGCGTGCATCAACCCCCAGATTCTGCAGTGCAATCGCCAACAGACCAACCGTCACCTGCTCGCCAGTGGCGACGATGGTGTCGTATTCACGCGCATCATGCATGGGGCCAATATCCCGCGCCCACTGCACCAACTGATTTGTTGTGCCAGCCATCGCCGAGACGACCACCGCAACCTGATGACCGGCATCTACTTCGCGTTTTACGCGCGTAGCTACGTTTCGGATGCGATCAAGATCACCGACCGATGTACCACCAAATTTTTGAACAATCAGACCCATTCTTGGCCTATACTGGTATAGAGTTAAAATCTAAGAAAAAAGTCATAGCGGTAACGGCGAGGCGGAGCAAGTCTGTGAACACAATAGCTGACCAAAAAGAGATTGATAATTTTTCGGCCTTATCCTCGCAATGGTGGGATGAAAGCGGCCCGATGGCTCCCCTTCATGATTTTACTCCGGTGCGGATCGATTATATTCTGGACAGCATAAAGCGTGTCGGCACGACTGCCGGGAGTTCCGCTGAGGGGTCCGGCGGGGGTTCTACTAATAATTTGGAAAGTGCCTATCCTCTGGCAGGATTGAAAATTCTGGATATCGGCTGTGGTGGCGGGCTTTTGTCTGAACCGATGGCGCGGCTTGGCGGCGCGGTAACAGGAATTGATGCAACCGGCGCCGCAATCAACGCTGCGATCGCACATGCGCGCCTTGTTGGGCTGGATCAAATTGAATATCGGTGCTGCACCGCCGAGGACCTTGCCGACAGCATTGTCGGTCCTGAGACAAAATTTGATGTTATCTATGCGTCTGAAGTAATCGAACACGTGACCGACAGGCGGCTGTTTGCGCGCGCCATTGCCAGTATGCTGGCCCCTGGTGGCACGGTGATCATCACCACAATCAACCGCACATTGGCATCATTGGCGCTGGCCAAGGTGATGCTGGAATATGTTCTGCGGATTGTTCCGGCAGGAACGCATGATCCATCCAAATTTGTTCGCCCGGCCGAACTTCGCGATGAATTTGCC
>JAACDV010000276.1 GCA_009936825.1 Bacteroidota bacterium
AGATAAGCCGAGCCAAGCGGACAGCATTCTGCATAGCCGCAAATCCCCTCATCTGTAGAAATTTCAACAATTGTGCTGTCAAACACCGCGCCAAGATGAGCGTTTGACCAACTGTATCGACCCTCCTTTAACGGCAGGTCAACCTGAAAGACCTTGAGTGCGGTAATTTTCATGGCTTACTCTTTCATGCAATTATTTAGGATCTATTTCGTGGCTTGAACAACGCCGGGTTGCTGGCTCCAACTGGCATACCACGCTTGAAAAAGCCGGTATTGATCTTCGGCATAAATCCGCTGACCTTCATCAAGCTTGTCTTGGCGATTAAAATGCAGACTATATTCAGCCTCACCATTCAGCACCATCAGATGCTTGTAATACAGGACCAGATCTGCGCCCTCATCGAATGACGATAAAACTGCCAGCGCCTCTTCCAGCTCGCGTGCTTTTTCCCGCGCGGCGGCATCACCCTTTGCCGCCAGTTGGCACAAGGCAACCAGATGCAAAACCTCTCTTGGCAGGGCGTTGCCAATACCGGTGATCACCCCCACCGCCCCGCAATTCACATAGCCATGATAAACCGTTGTATCGACGCCAATCATCAGCGCCAAATCATCATCACGCGAAGTGATATGCTCGGCCGCATAGCGCAAATCATCCGCGCCGCCAAATTCTTTGAACCCCACCAAGTTCGGGTGATCCTTCCGGATGTCAAAAAATAGCTCGGCGCGAGTTGCAAATCCGTAATAGGGGCTGTTGTAAATGACTGCCGGTAAATCTGGCGCTGCTGCCAGAATAGCGGCAAAATGATTGCGTTGCGCGGCGGCTGATGTCCCTCTGGATAACAAGCGGGGGATTAGCATCAGCCCTTTTGCGCCAACGGTTGCAGCGTGCAGCGCATGCGCGGCCGCCTTTGCAGAATTAACCGCACCAGTGCCAACGATTGTGGGCACCCCTGCTGCAACCAAACGGGCAACACCCTGCTGGCGCTGGGCATCGGTTAACAGCGGCCAGTCCCCCATCGACCCGCAATAAACGACAGCCGACATGCCAAGCTCCAGCATCTGTTGTCCCTTGGCGACAAGCGCATCAAAATTGGGCGTGCGATCAGCATTACACGGGGTCATTAAAGCTGGCATGCAGCCGCTAAAAACGTTTGAGTTCATTTTGAAATATCCTAACCTTCACATGTCCTGACCTTCACGTGTCCTGACCTTCACATAACCTAGACGGCCAAACGCTCCAGCAAGCGGCAATATGCGGTTTGCCCGCGGTCAAAATTCCGCAACCGGAAAAACTCATCCGGAGCGTGTAGATTCTCATCACCGATAGAAAAGCCGAACATGGTGGTATGAACGCCGAGTTCTTTAAGAAAGGTGGACATCACCGGAATGCTGCCCCCAAGGCGCGTCACATAAGGCGGCATATCATAAATTTCCTCCAACACCTGCCGGGCAATTTCCGACGCATTATGATTGCGCGGCATTACAAACGGTGTCCCCGATCCGGCAAGGCGCCCAAGCGAGACACGCACGCCTTCGGGACAGATTTTTTCTGCATGGGCTGAAATTGCCTCAAACACCCGCTGCGGGTCCTGATCACCAACCAGACGGCAGGTAATTTTGGCGCTTGCTTCACGCGGCAGAACGGTTTTTGTGCCCGCCCCCTGATACCCGCCCCAGATGCCGTTCACATCCAGTGTTGGCCGCGCCCACGCACGTTCACGCGGCGTATAGCCGGGCTCGCCATGCAGCGCCTCAACGCCAACTTCGGCCAAATAAGCCTCCTCGTCATAGGGAACACGGGCGATTTCGTCGCGTTCAGCATCGCTTAGCTCATGCACGCCCTCATAAAACCCGTCAACGAGGATATTGCCTGCGCTATCTTTAAGTCCGGCTAGAATTTGTGCAAGCGCCAGTAGCGGGTTCGCCACAGCACCGCCATGCAGCCCCGAATGCAGATCAGAGCGCGCGCCTTCCACGGTGAGTTCCATGCTGGACAGCCCCTTTAGCCCAACAACAATATTCGGCTCATCCGCCGTCCATTGAAGACCATCGGCGCTGAAAATCATATCCGCAGACAGCAGATCAGCATGTTTTGCAACAAATTCGGGCATATCCGGGCTGCCGATCTCCTCTTGTCCTTCAAAGATGAATTTGACATTCACCGGCGCGTTCCCCTTCGTTTTCATCAGCGCTTCAAAGGCCAGAATTGGGATTAACATCCCGCCCTTATCGTCGGACGCCCCGCGTGCAAAAATACTATCATCGCGGATATCAGGCTCAAACGGGGGCGTGGTCCACAAATCATACGGTAGTGCTGGTTGCACATCAAAATGACCATAAATCAGAACGGTGGGTTGCTCATCGCCAGCATGTAGCCAGTCCCCATAAACACAAGGATGTCCCGCAGTTGGCAGCACCGCTACGTTTTGGGCTCCTGCGGCGCGCAACCTCATCGCCACCCACTCACCGGCCCGGGCGACGTCACCTGCATGCGCCGGTTCGGCTGAAACGCTGGGGATGCGGATAAAGTCACACAATTCATCAATAAAGCGCGACCGGTTTTCGGTGAGATAAAATTGCCAATCTGTCATATAAAATTGGTATCAGACAGCCTTGGAGCAGGTCAATAAATCTTCGTTTGTGGGGATTAATAAAACTCTGATATGAAAATCTGATCTAGTGCTGTAGGCAATATGAATGTTGTCCCTTTCGCATGCCATTTATGAATTGAAAACCGGGTGGCGCAGCCCTATTGGACTGCTGTTTCTGATGGCGTTTGCGATGCCGATTGCCTTTTCAACATGGCTGGCATTGCTGAATAATTTTACCGTTGAGGCCGCGCAGTTTTCCGGGGTTGAGATTGGCTGGCTTCAGACAATCCGCGAAGTTCCGGGATTTCTGGCAGTTGGCGTTATTCTGATCATCATTTTCATACGTGAGCAGACCTTGGCCATGGTGTCCCTTGTCGCCCTTGGGGCTGCGATTTCCATCACCGCCCTTTTTCCCAGTTTTGGGGGATTGTTGATTACAACCTTTATCGGTTCACTCGGGTTTCATTATTTTGAAACGGTCAATCAGTCGCTCCAACTCCAATGGATTGATAAAAAGCGCGCCCCGCAAACTTTGGGATGGCTGGTTGCCGCTGGGTCGGCGGCATCGCTGCTGGCTTATGCGCTCATTGCAATCGGGTTCAAATGGGGCGGGGCCGGATATCACGCGGTCTATATGACCGGCGGCGGCATCACCGTGGCGATTGCCATTTTCTGCTGGTTTGCCTATCCAAAATTTGCCATGACGACGCGCCAGCACAACAAGCTGATCCTGCGGCGGCGCTATTGGCTGTTTTACGCCTTGCAGTTCATGTCAGGTGCAAGGCGGCAAATTTTCATGGTGTTCGCCGCCTTCATGATGGTTGAACATTTTGGCTTTGCTGTTCACGAGCTAACATTTCTGTTTTTAATCAATTATATAGCCAATATTTTCTTTGCTCCTATCATGGGCTGGATGATTACAAAAATCGGTGAAAAATGGTCTCTGGCTTTTGAATATGCCGGCTTGATCGTCGTTTTTATCGCTTATGGAGGCATTTACTGGTTTGGATGGGGGGCTGCATTGGCGGCGGCGTTGTATGTCATCGACCATCTGTTTTTTGCTCTGGCCTTTGCGCAAAAAACCTATTTTCAGAAAATTGCCGATCCGGCCGATATTGCACCAACCGCCGCCGTTGCCTTTACCATTAATCACATTGCCGCGGTGTTTTTGCCCGCCGCTCTGGGATATCTGTGGATTACGTCACAGGCATCGGTCTTTGTTCTGGCAGCCATTATGGCCGCGACATCGCTGATGCTGGCGTTGATGATCCCGCGGCACCCCGAACCCGGGCGCGAGACCATTTTTTCCGGCAGATAAGTCTATCGCCAAGTTTTACCTAGCTGGCAGGCTCAATCGAATGACGGGCGAAATTCAGTCGTTCCATAATCGGAGCGTCAGAAAAATGGAACAGATCAAACATCGTCTCGGCTGACAGTGACCATTGCACCCATGACGGCACCACGAACAAATCGCCCTTATCCAGCTTTGTCTCGACGCCGCCCAAGGTTACACTTCCCGTGCCTTCAAACACCTGAAACACGCTTGACCCTACATCACGGCGCGGCGCGCTTAGCGTGCCAGCTTTCAGCCGGTGGAATTGGGCGCGGATGGTGGACATAACATCGCCGCCGGTTGTGGGGTTGATATAGCGAATAGCGGCGTGCCCCGGCTCAACCGTCCCCGCAAACCCCTCTTCCTCAAGCGCCAATTGCTGGCTAAGCGCATTGTCGGTAAATTCCCAGCGATAGGCGCCGATGGGTGAGCTAACGCTAGCCTCCATCTGGGATAGCGGGCGCAGACCCGGATGACACCACAAT
>JAACDV010000052.1 GCA_009936825.1 Bacteroidota bacterium
AGGCCCGTCATCGCTGGTAGCTAAGCGCCTAATTGGGGCTGGAAAAAAAACTTCGGGACAATTATTTGCTATCAAGAACTGCGCGGCAATGGCGCGGTTGAAGGAAGGTTATTATGGTCTTACCACTTTCGATTTGTTGGTTTCGTCAGGATCTGCGTCTTGCGGATAATCCTGCGCTGGCAGCGGCAGCAGCGCGGGGCCGCGTTTTACCGGTTTTTATTCTTGATGATGTGAATTCCGGTGCGGACAAAATAGGTGCCGCCAGCCGCTGGTGGTTGCATCATTCGCTTACCGCGCTGAAATCCAGTTTGAATGGTGCGCTTTATGTGACGGCAGGTGACGCGCTGATACTGTTGCCCGAACTGGTCAAATCCACAGGCGCGGATGCTGTCTTCTGGAACCGAAGTTATGAGAAATGGCGGATTCAGCGCGATACAGAGCTGAAATCGCGCCTTCAAGATGACGGCGTTGAGGCCGTCAGCAGCAATGGCTCGCTGTTATGGGAGCCTTGGGAAATCGCCAAGAATGATGGCACTCCCTTTAAGGTGTTTACTCCTTTTTACCGGCGCGGATGTCTTGCAGCAGCGCCGCCGCGTGAGCCAATGCCAGCGCCGCAGATAACCCCGATGGATCAACCGCCGGCAAGTGATATCACCTCGCTGGGCCTGCTGCCGGACCAAGGCTGGGACGAGGCGTTGGCCCCGCACTGGCAAATTGGTGAGGTAGGGGCAAAGGCGCGGCTGGACGCGTTTTTGGATGAAGGGCTGGACGGATATAAGGATGGGCGTAACATTCCGGCGGCACCAAATGTATCGCGATTATCGCCACATCTGCATTGGGGCGAGATATCGGTCAATCAGGTTTGGCAGGCGGCCCGTGCCCGGGATGATGTGCCAAGTAGCGATGTCGATAATTTTTGCTCGGAGCTTGGCTGGCGTGAATTCTCTCATGCGCTGTTATTTTACAATCCTGATTTGCGGCGCACCAATCTGCAGTCAAAGTTCGATAGGTTCGGTTGGCGGGATGATGCCGATCTGCTGCAGGCGTGGCAGCGGGGACGCACAGGTGTCCCCTTTGTCGATGCGGCGATGCGAGAGCTGAGGCAGACCGGCTATATGCACAACCGTATGCGCATGGTGACAGGGTCATTTTTGGTGAAGAATTTGCGGCTCCATTGGCATCATGGTGAGGCATGGTTCTGGGATTGTGTGGTCGATGCTGATCATGCCAGCAACAGCGCGTCATGGCAGTGGATTGCCGGATGCGGAGCCGATGCCGCGCCCTATTTCCGGATTTTTAATTCGGTTACACAAGGCCAAAAATTTGATCCCGATGGCAGCTACACCCGTCGCTATGTTCCTGAGCTGGCAGGCCTGCCTGACAAATATCTGTTTGCGCCATGGCTGGCCCCTGATGAAGTGCTGGCCGATGCTGGCGTGCAGCTTGGCAAGACATATCCCAGGCCTGTCGTTGATCTCAAAGAATCGCGCGAAGCAGCCCTTGCTGCCTTTCAGGCGCTGAAAGAATTATCATGACCGCATTGCGACTTGTTCTTGGTGATCAACTATCGCATGGGCTCGCTGCCCTTGCCGACATTGATGCCTCAAAGGATATTGTGCTGATGGCTGAGGTGCATGAGGAAGTCACCTACGTCAAACATCATAAACGCAAAGTTGCCTTGCTGTTTTCGGCAATGCGCCATTTTGCCGGTGAATTACGCGAGGCCGGCATCACCGTTGATTATATCCGTCTTGGGGACACATCTAGTTCGGGCACAAGTTTGGGCGGGGAATTGGCCCGCGCCGTGGCGCGGCATAAACCTGACCGGCTGGTGGTGACCGAACCCGGTGAGTTTCGCCTTTTGCAAGCAATGCGTGACTGGCAGGCCGAGTTTGAGATTGATGTTGAGATTCGCCCCGACACCCGGTTTTTATGCCCGCATGAAATGTTTGCGGACTGGGCTGAGGGCCGCAAAGTGCTTCGTATGGATTTTTTCTACCGCGAGATGCGCCGTCATCATGAAGTGTTGATGAAAGACGGGAAACCAATTGGTGGTAAATGGAATTATGATGCAGAAAACCGGGCCTCTCCCGACCTGTCGCTAACCGTTCCTAAGCCTAAAATTTTCCCGCCGGATGAAATCACCACCGAAGTGCTGGAGCTGGTTGCTGAGCATTGCTCAGATCATTTTGGCGATCTGGATGATTTCGGATTTGCGGTTACGCGTGATCAGGCACTCGCCGTTCTGGATCATTTCATCGCCGAGCGGCTGCCGCTATTTGGCACTTATCAGGATGCAATGATCGAGGGCGAACCGTGGATGTATCACAGCCATATTGGCTTTTATATGAACTGTGGATTGTTGCAGCCGAGCGAAGTGATACGCGCTGGCGAGGCGGCTTATCATGCGGGTAAGGCACCGTTGAACGCTGTTGAAGGGTTTATTCGGCAGATTCTGGGGTGGCGGGAATTTGTACGTGGAATTTACTGGTTGAAAATGCCGGAATATGCGAGTTTGAACTTCTTGCAGGCAAAGCGCTCCCTTCCTGATTTTTACTGGACGGGCGCAACCGAGATGAACTGCATAGCTCAGTCGGTGGATGCCACAAGGCGATATGCCTATGCGCATCATATCCAGCGGCTGATGGTGCTGGGTAATTTTGCGCTGCTGGCGGGA
>JAACDV010000277.1 GCA_009936825.1 Bacteroidota bacterium
GACAATCCTACGTGAGACAATCCTACGTGAGACAATCCAAAGTACGACAATCCTACGTGCGACAACCCTACGGCAAAAAATGATTTTGGCTTATCTATCATCGGCTTGCCAAGGTCTAATCATGAAATTATTTGCAGCCTGACATAACGCTAGGTCTAGGGGAATAAAACAATCCCCGAAACTTGTGGATAAACCTGTGGATTAATTCGATCCGGCATTGCTTTGATGCTGATTTTATAGCAAATTTTCCGGTTTGATTAAAAATTAGGCAATTCAGATAAATATAATAAAATCAGTTAGTTATATATTATTAATTTGATCATCATACAAAATTAATACAAAAAAGACGAATCTTCTAAATAAATTGCGAAGGTTTTGTTTTACTGTGAACAACCGTTGCGGGGTTGGCTGCGATTCGGGCTGGTGATACAGCCGATTGTCAACTCAATTCTATCGTAAAAACACGGTAATTTTTCAGATTCAACTCGGCTAAATCTCTCCTCAAAAAATCCAGCAAAAACAGATGCTGCTTATGACTTTTGGAAATATTTTGGCGTGATTTAGCGTCGGCGAGGGCGTTTTCTAGCGGGCGCGCCCGGGGTTCCGGCGGGGAAACGTGCCCCGTTGGTGGCATCACTTCCGGCCTGAAATTTTTCGGCAATTGATTGCGGAACCCCCGGCGCATTCAGCCCCAGTTCAGCCGCCTCCATCCGCCGCAACTCATCGCGGAGCCGCGCGGCTTCTTCAAATTCCAGATTGGCGGCGGCGTCCTGCATTGATTTTTGCAGATCGGCAACCACTGCGGCGTAATTATTGCCAACCAGATCGCCAGCTTTTTGTCCGGCCTCGGCGGTGACGCGGTCGGCGCGGTCATAAACCGAATCCAGAACGTCATTTATATCTTTGCGGATTGATTCCGGCGTTATCCCATGTTTTTCGTTCCACGCTTCCTGTTTGGCGCGGCGGCGGTTGGTTTCATCCAGCGCATATTGCATCGAATCGGTAATCCGGTCTGCATAAAGGATAACCCGCCCGTCGATATTTCGCGCCGCCCTGCCGATGGTCTGGACCAGCGATGTTCGCGAGCGAAGATAGCCTTCCTTATCCGCGTCCAGAATGCCAACCAGCGCGCATTCGGGAATGTCCAGCCCCTCACGCAGAAGGTTGATCCCGATCAGAACGTCAAACACGCCAAGCCGCAAATCGCGCATGATCTCGATCCGCTCCAACGTGTCGATATCCGAATGCAGATAGCGCACCCGAATGCCCGCCTCATACATATATTCGGACAACGCCTCGGCCATTTTTTTGGTCAAAGTCGTGATCAGCACTCGCTGGCCCTTAGCGGCGGAATCGCGGCATTCGGCAATAATATCATCAACCTGACTGGCGGTTGGCCGCACAATGCAGTCAGGGTCCGTCAGGCCGGTGGGGCGAACCACCTGTTCGGAAAAGACGCCGCCCGTGCGCTCCATCTCCCACGGTCCGGGGGTTGCCGAGACAAAGATCGTCTGCGGGCGAAACCCTTCCCATTCCTCAAACTTCAGGGGCCGGTTATCAAGGCATGACGGCAGCCGGAACCCATATTCGGACAAGGTGGTTTTGCGCGCAAAGTCGCCTTTATACATGGCCCCGATTTGCGGCACTGTAACGTGGCTTTCATCAATAATCAGCAGCGCGTTTTCGGGAAGATATTCAAACAAAGTCGGTGGAGGTTCCCCCTGTCCACGTCCTGACAGATAGCGCGAATAATTCTCGATACCGGCACAAACACCGGTGGCCTCGATCATCTCGACATCGAATTGTGTTCGTTGCTCGATGCGCTGCGCCTCCAGCAGTTTGCCCTGTTCATTAAATTCGGTAAGGCGGGTTTTCAGCTCGGCGCGGATCAGTTTTGTTGCCTGCTGCAATGTTGGCCGCGGAGTGACATAGTGCGAATTGGCGAAGATGGTGATGCTTCCCAGCTTGGCGGTTTTCTCGCCAGTCAACGGGTCAAATTCGAAGATATCTTCGATCTCATCGCCAAATAATGAAATGCGCCATGCCCGATCTTCGAGGTGAGCAGGAAACAGTTCAACATTATCACCGCGTACCCGAAAAGTTCCGCGCACAAAGTTCGTGTCATTGCGGCGATATTGCAGCTCGGTGAATTTGCGCAGAATGCTCTGGCGTTCGTGGGTTTCGCCGGCGCTCAACTTTACCGTCATTGTTGAATAGGTTTCGACCGACCCAATACCATAAATGCAGGATACCGAGGCGACGATGATCACGTCATCGCGTTCCAGCAGTGAGCGCGTTGCCGAATGTCGCATCCGGTCAATCTGCTCGTTGATCGAGGATTCTTTTTCGATATAGGTGTCGGAACGCGGCACATACGCTTCTGGCTGGTAATAATCATAATAAGAGACGAAATATTCAACCGCATTGTTGGGAAACAAAGACCGCATCTCGCCATATAGCTGGGCGGCCAGCGTTTTATTTGGCGCTAAAATCAGGGTGGGGCGCTTGGTCTGCTGGATTACATGCGCCGCGGTAAAGGTTTTTCCCGACCCCGTAACCCCCAGCAGCACCTGATCGCGCTCCCCATTTTTAATGCCGTTAATCAGCTCGGCAATCGCGGTTGGCTGGTCTCCGGCAGGTTTGAATTCGGATTGCAGGTCGAAATTAGCCGGCGCGCGCGTGCGAGAGATGATCAGCTCGTCGCCGGTCGCCGTGCCGTCCGTTAGGGGGCCTTCTGATGCGGGGCCTTCTGATGCGGGGCTGTCCGATGCGGATTGGCCCGATGTAGAGGTGATCTGTCCCATGACGAATAAGATAGTGATGATAAGCGGATGAGGGAAGGGGCGCGCGCAAGGCATCGAGCATTTTGGCGATATTTGTGATCTTGGGAACGCTAGCGGTTTATTAACGAAGAGTCTTTATAACTTGAGTCTCGATAGCTGGGAGACACAGTCCCCCGAGGAAATTCACAGAGGAGGGCAGATAGATGACGACCGAACCCTTAACCGAAAAACAAATTCTGTACAGAGATTTCTGGAATGCGTTTCGTGATTACCTAGAGGAGCGAGGGTTTCCAATAACCTTGAGCAAAAGATTGGACGTTAGTTGCTGGGCTTACCTAAAAATTGGGAAATCCAATGTCAAACCGCGGATTGAGTTGCTAAAGGACACGGATTCTATCAGGCTGACGGTTGAGTTCAGAGGACGTGAAAGCAACCGAGAACGCGGCCGAAAATGGTATGAATTTTTTAAGGAAGCAAAATCCAGCATCGAGTCGGAAGTGGGATTTAATCTGTCATGGGCAACCGCGCCAAGGGATCTCGAGCCATATCCTTACTTTGAGCGGGAAAACGTGGATTTAATGAATCGTGAAGGGTGGCAAATGCTGTTTGAATGGATTGAACGTGACATGACCGCTTTGCGAAATGCTACAAAACAACGGCTGGACGCTTTTGATAACGCGTCATAACCCTTGCCCCATAAGCCTGTTCATCGTTACATCTAGCAAAGGGCTGACCAGAATTTACACCGCCGCCCAGAACCGCCAACCTGCCAGAGGTAAACCATGCCCGCCGATTCTTCGTTTTTTGCCGACCGCATAAACCGTATTGCGCCTTCGCCTACGGTGGCTATTTCGACGCTGGCGCTTGATCTTCGCGCTGCCGGGCGTGATGTGATCGGCCTTGCCACCGGTGAGCCTGATTTTGATACGCCGCCGCATGTCGTTGAAGCAGCAATCCGTGCCATTCATGACGGTCACACGCGGTATACTCAGGTTGACGGCATGCCCGAATTAAAGGCGGCAATCGCGCGTAAATTCAGCCGCGAGAACGGATTACAAATCATCCCCGAACAGGTGTCGATTGGCACTGGTGGTAAGCAGGTGCTTTTCAACGCGCTGATGGCCACGGTTCAAGCAGGGGATGAGGTCATTATTCCCGCTCCTTATTGGGTCAGCTTTGCCGGAATTGTTGAGGTGGCTGGTGGCACACCGGTATTTTTGCCCTGTGGATTTGATGATGGTCTGAAATTAACGCCGTCCCAGCTGGAGGGGGCAATCACCCCGCGCAGCAAATGGGTGATTATTAACAGCCCGTCCAACCCCACCGGCGTGGGGTATAATGTGGCTGAATTGGCAGCGTTCGCCGAAATTATCCGCCGCCATCCGCACTTATCGGTGATCAGCGATGATCTGTATGAGCATATCATTTATGACGGGTTTGAATTTGCCACTATGGCAGCGGTGGCCCCTGATCTGGCCGACCGGGTTCTGACATTGAACGGTGTCTCAAAATCCTACTGCATGACCGGCTGGCGGATTGGATTTTGTGCAGCACCGGTGCCATTGATCAAAGCAATGGCCAAGCTGCAATCGCAATCCACCTCCAGCCCGAACAGCATTGCGCAGCATGCGGCGATTGCAGCACTGGATGGCCCAACCGATTTTATTGCCGAGAATAATGCAGCTTTTGCGCGGCGTCGTGCGCGGGTTGTCAGCGCACTGAACGCCATGGAAGGGATCAGCTGTCCAGCTCCTGATGGCGCGTTTTATGCCTTCGCCAACATTGAAGGGCTGATTGGTAGGGAGCGTCCCGATGGCATTATTATTGAAAATGACAATGATTTTGCCGCCGCGTTATTAGAACTTGGAAATGTGGCAATTGTCCCGGGAGCAGCTTTTGGTTTGTCACCGGCATTCCGGTTAAGTTTTGCTGCGGCTGATGATGTGCTGGAGACCGCCTTATCCCGCATTGGCGGTGTGGTCGCATCGCTTCGATAAAGATCGTTCCCATTAAAGAAATGTTGCCCCACTCATGCCACAATGAGATGACAAAATTTGGAAAATCGGTGCAGATAAAATTTGGGGCAGATATATGCTCGTCGATAGGTCTTATGCCCTGCCATCAACCAACCGGAGACACGCCATGTTGATAAAGCAACGCCGTCCTTGGGACATTCGCGAATCTGTTGTCACCAGTGAAGATGTTTATCTCAACCGCCGCGAATGGCTGAAGGCAGCCGGTTTTTCAGGTCTGGGCATTGCTGCCGCGCTGGCTGGCAACGGTCTGTTGTCAGGAACCGCACATGCGGCCATCGGCGGTTATCCCTATGAACGCAATTTGGAATTTAAGCTGGATCGCCCGCTGACCGATGAGGAAGAGGCAACAACCTACACAAATTTTTATGAATTTGGCTCGTCGAAGAGTATTTGGAAAAAGGCGCGCAAACTTCAATCCGACCCGTGGAGCGTCACCATTGACGGCATGGTTGAAAAAGAAATGAAGCTGGATGCCGAAGATTTGGTTCGCGCAATGGGCGGATATCAGGAACGGCTATACCGGCACCGGTGTGTTGAGGCCTGGGCGATGGCGGTGCCATGGTCCGGCGTACCGTTGGCAAACCTGATTAAGGTGGCAAAACCGACAAATGGGGCAAAATATCTACGGATGGAAACGTTCCTAGATCCCGCCAACGCTCCGGGCCAGAAACAAAGCTGGTATCCTTGGCCGTATGTCGAAGCGCTGACCATGGAAGAGGCGGCAAATGATCTGGCTTTCCTTGCGACAGGAATCTACGGCAAACCGCTGCCCAATCAAAATGGCGCGCCAATCCGGCTGGTAACGCCATGGAAATACGGATTTAAGTCAATTAAATCAATCACCCGTTTTACCTTTACTGATCAGCGTCCGGTGTCATTTTGGGAGGAACTCGCCAAGCATGAATACGGCTTTTGGGCGAATGTAAATCCGAACGTACCGCATCCACGCTGGTCGCAGGCGAGCGAGCGTATGCTGGGAACCGATGACCGGGTGCCAACTTTGCTATTTAACGGGTACCGTGATGCGGTGGAAGAGATGTATGCCGGGATGCCGGTAAAATCTGATCGTGAGCTATATTACTAGGGATAGGCCCCCGATCAATTGGCCCCCGATCATCTGGCCCCGGACCGGTTAGCCCCGGACCGGTTAGCCTCGGACCGGTTAGCTCCGATCCAGCAGGCTCAGCAGTTTTTGCGTTATACCATCTATCTCATCCAGCCGGTTAAACGGCGTGGATGGAACGGTGCCGTCGAAAATTGCCGTATGACCTTCGGCCAGCATCTGTTTATGAAAAGCAGCAATCCGGCGGGTCTCGCCAGTAGGGCTGGATTTGTTGGGAGGCCGCCATCCTAGGACCAGGACCGGCTTTCCGGTGATCGCGGCCTCTGAGACCATATTTACCGAATCTGAAGTGACAATCACCGCTTGGCCAAGGCCCAGTACGCCCGGATAGGGGTTCTTCTCATCCTTTTCCGGTGTCAGAACACTGTCCTTTGGTAGGGCGGACACCAGCTTTTCGACCAACCCCTCAGGGGTGCGCCGGGACGGTATAAGCAGCAGCTGCATGTTATTTTCGCGCGCCAGCTTTGTCAGCTTTTCGATCATTTCATCGGCCATCTGCGGGGTAATTTTATACCGCCGGTTATCGCCGCCAAGCATGACTGTAACCGATGTTTTTCGCGCCGCTCCAAGCCAGCGTGTCGAAAGATCCATCATTGCTTTATGAATTCCAACAAGCGTCAGCCGGTTCAGCGATCCCTTTGTCAACACTACATTATCGCCTCGCGCCCAGTCATGCTGGGGCACAATAAGGGCGTCAAAATACCGCGATGAAATCCGTGGATCCTGAAGGTGAACAAGCTGGGTTGCAATGTCATTGGCGTGGGCGCGGCGGCGTAACGCCAGCCCAAATCCAGCCATCCTACGCCCGCAGGTAATCAGAATGTCGGGGAATTGCCCCATATGTGGGCGCTTTTCCTGAAGTCCAACCTGCGATTTTCCATAAAGCGGCATGCCCGGAATAACACTGGCAAGCCGGGGTAGCGCGCGCGTCAGCCCGTGCGGAGTGACGATAAATTCCTGAAGCTGCCAGTCAGGTTTTGCCCGCAACATAGCCTCGCCAAGCGCAAGCGCCTGAAGCCGCATGCCGGCGGTGCCGTCATTTACAACCCAGATCACTTGACTCTGTTGGTTGGCGTCGGCGGAAAAAACAGACGTCATTCTAGGGTTGTCTCCTTGGCTAGCGTTTCTACTTCGTAAGAAATACAGCACTAATGCGCAATATTATTTCGTAATTTTCTTGCGCCACTTTATGATGACATTTATCTATTAGCGTGAAGATAGCGTAACCGATAGCACGATGCCTCGCTGTTTCCCATGCTGGCTGAGTATTGAAAATCACTTGCAGAGCGCCGTGTGTAATGCAAATAAACTTTCAACGAAAGACGGATTTTAGAGATAATGACAGGCAAGATGAAGCTCGACACAGTCGATCGGCAAATCCTCAGCGATTTGCAAGCTGATGGCCGAATGACCAATGTTGATCTCGCTAAAAATGCCGGGATTTCAGCTCCTCCCTGTCTGCGCCGTGTTCGTGCGCTTGAGGAAACCGGCATCATCCGCGGCTATCACGCCAATCTGGATGCTGAGGCGCTGGGCTATTCGGTTCATGTTTTTGCTTTTGTCGGTTTGACCAGTCAGGCCGAGTCCGATCTCCAGGATTTTGAAGAAATGGTCAGCGCTTGGCCGCAGGTTCGCGAATGTCATATGCTGATGGGCGAGACCGATTTCCTGTTGAAGATAGCTGCGCATGATTGGGATGATTTTCAGAAGTTTCTTACAACGCGCCTGACACCTGCCCCCAATGTCAGCCATGTGAAGACGGCGCTTGCCATTCGCTCGGCCAAAGATATACCGGGCGTTCCCATTGATGGCCTAAATGCGGATCAAGCCTAAGACCTAGCGCCTCAGGCCTAGCGCCTCAGGCCTAGCCTCGCACCTCGGCCATATCGAACAGCTCGATCGAGATGATCTCGTAGCTTTTAACCCCGCTGGGCGTGTGGACTTCGGCGCTATCACCAACGCTTTTGCCAATCAGGCCGCGCGCAATCGGCGATGAAGTCGATACAAGCCCAACCGAAATATCAGCCTCATACGGGCCGACAATGTGGTAGAGCGATTCTTCATCGGTTTCTTCGTCGGCGACTCTAACCGAGGTACCAAAGGTGACTTTCTCACCACTCAATTTTGAGGCATCGATGATCTCGGCGCGGCCGGTCACATCTTCAAGTTCCGAAATTCGTCCCTCAACAAAAGACTGGCGCTCACGCGCGGCATGATATTCAGCGTTTTCCGATAAATCGCCATGTTCACGAGCAACCGAAATGGCTTTGATCACAGCCGGACGCTCAATCATTTTCAGGTGCGACAACTCATCTTTGATTGTGTCGAGCCCTTGTGAAGTGAAAGGAATTTTTTCCATGATCTGCTCTGTTCAGTATCTTCTGCATAGGTTGATTGAAACATTAGGTAGGATTATTGCGACGCAATTACTATATTGGCTTTAACCTTAAATGGTAATTTTACGATATTAAAAGCCAATTCGTAAAATATCCGCAGATTTATTATGCTGGCATCAGGGTGCCAAGTTTGCTGCATAAATCGGCGGTTGCTAGCGCTTAATGTCAGCTAGAAAATCCTGCAACGTGCGAACACCAAGATCGCCTTGCTGCAACGCTTTGATCGCCTGTGCGGCGGCACGGCCACCTGAAACCGTTGTACAATATGGAATTTTGTTTGTTAAAGCGGTGTGACGCAAGGAGAAGGAGTCGCGTGTTGCACCAGCCCCTTTAACGGTGTTGAAGACCATTTGAATGTCGCCGGATAGCATGGCGTCCACGGCGTGTGGGCGGCCTTCCATCACCTTATTAATCTGGGTAACCGGAACCCCGGCGGCGGTTAACGCGGCGGCAGTGCCAGTGGTGGCAACAATGGTGAGATTGAGGGCAGCCAACGAGCGGCAGATTTCGACCATGGCAGCTTTATCTTCATCGCGAACTGACACAAAGACAGTCCCGCTAAGCGGCAGTTCAGCCCCTGCACCAAGCTGGCTTTTGGCATAAGCGCGGCCAAAATCAACGTCGATCCCCATAACTTCGCCGGTGGATTTCATCTCCGGCCCCAGCACAACATCAACGCCCGGGAAACGCGCGAACGGAAAAACAGCTTCCTTGACCGCGACATGCTCTAGCTTGATGTCATACAGATCAAAACTGGCCAGCTTCTCTCCCGCCATAATTCGGGCAGCAATTTTAGCGAGCGGAACGCCGGTTGCTTTGGCAACAAATGGCACGGTCCGGCTGCCGCGCGGATTAACTTCCAGCAGATAGATGCTGTCATCCTTGATAGCGAACTGCACATTCATCAGTCCCACCACACCAAGCGCGCGCGCCAGCTCTTCTGTTTGGCGGCGAATTTCGGCAATCAACTTGTCAGACAAGGTTTGCGGCGGAAGCGAGCAGGCAGAATCGCCCGAGTGAATGCCAGCCTCTTCAATATGTTCCATGATGCCGCCGATATAGACATCAGTGCCATCGCACAATGCATCAACATCAATCTCGATAGCGTTGCTCATAAAGCTGTCAATCAACACCGGATTATCGCCCGAAACCACAACGGCATCCCGCATATAGCGTTCAAGGTCGGATAGCTGATGCACCACTTCCATCGCGCGCCCTCCAAGAACATAGGAGGGGCGGATGACTATCGGCAGGCCAATACGGCCTACGATAACACGCGCCTCTTCAGCGGAATGTGCCATGCCGTTTTCTGGCTGCAAGAGCTCCAGCTTTTCGATCAGCTTTTGGAATCGCGCGCGGTCTTCGGCTAGATCAATGGCGTCAGGGCTGGTTCCTAGAATCGGAATGCCTGCATCCTCCAGCGCCGCCGCTATCTTTAACGGAGTTTGTCCACCAAGCTGAACAATCACGCCATGCATGGTGCCAACTTGGGACTCGCGGCGGATCACCTCAATGACATCTTCATCGGTCAGAGGTTCAAAATACAGCCGGTCAGACGTATCATAATCGGTGGATACAGTTTCCGGGTTGCAGTTAATCATGATGGTCTCATAACCCGCTTCGGACAACGCATAGCAGGCATGAACACAGCAATAGTCAAATTCGATTCCCTGACCAATGCGGTTCGGACCCCCGCCTAGAATGACCAGTTTTTTAGTTTGTGCAGGGGCAGCCTCGCATTCGGCGCCCTGACCTTCGAAATGCAGCGGCTCATAAGTCGAATACATATAGGCGGTGTCGGCGGCAAATTCGGCAGCGCAGGTATCAATGCGTTTGAAGACTGGATGAACTCCGGCGGCGCGGCGCGCTCCAGCAACATCAGCAACCGGCACGTTAGCCAGCTTGGCCAATCTGGCGTCCGAGAACCCCATTGATTTTAGCGCTTGTAGCGTATCAACATCAGCTGGAATTCCGGCCTTGGTGACCATCGTTTCGGCATCAATAATGGCTGCCAGACGCTCTAGGAACCAGATATCCCAGCTGGTCATGGCAGCAATTTCGCCTAGCGCCATACCGGACCGGATAGCCTGCGCAATACGCAAGATACGGAAGGGAACAAATTCCCCAAGCCAGCCCCGAAATGCATCGTTGCCAAGCGCTGAATCGATGGACGGCATTTCAACTTCATCAAGACCGGTCAGTCCCGTTTCCATTGAGCGAAGCGCCTTTTGCAGGCTTTCTTCAAAAGACCGGCCCACCGCCATCGCCTCACCAACCGATTTCATCGAGGTTGAGAGCTTGGCTTCGGATCCGGGGAATTTCTCGAAGGTGAAACGCGGAATTTTCGTGACGACATAATCGATAGTAGGCTCAAAACTGGCTGGGGTCACGCCGGTGATGTCATTGGCAAGCTCGTCCAGTGTATAGCCGACAGCCAGTTTTGCGGCCACTTTGGCAATCGGAAACCCGGTGGCTTTGGACGCCAACGCCGAGGACCGGCTCACGCGCGGGTTCATCTCGATAATAATAATTTTGCCGGTATTTGGGCAGACTGCAAACTGAACATTCGATCCGCCGGTATCAACGCCAATTTCACGCAAAACTGCCAGTGATGCATCACGAAGAGCCTGATATTCCTTGTCGGTCAACGTTAGCGCCGGCGCAACCGTAATTGAATCGCCGGTATGAACGCCCATCGGGTCCATGTTTTCGATTGAGCAAACGATGATGCAATTATCGGCGGTGTCGCGCACCACTTCCATCTCGAATTCCTTCCAGCCGAGGATAGATTCCTCAACCAGAATTTCGCTGACCGGAGATAGGCGCAATCCGTTGCGGGTGATCTCTTCAAACTCGGCCCGGTTGTAGGCACCACCGCCGCCTTCACCGCCCAGGGTAAAGGAAGGACGGATGATCGCTGGCAGGCCGACAAAATCGAGCGCGTCCAAAGCATCTTCAAACTTATTGACGGTTCGGGCACGGGCACATTGCAGCCCGATTTTTTCCATTGCCAGACGGAACAGCTCGCGGTCCTCGGCCTTTTCAATTGAATCGGGTCGCGCGCCAATCATCTCAACACCAAATTTGGTCAGCGTGCCGTCTTTATCCAGAGCTAGCGCAGTGTTCAGAGCAGTCTGGCCTCCCATCGTTGGCAGCAGGGCATCGGGGCGCTCCACCTCAATGATCCGGGCTACAGTTTTTGGCGTGATTGGCTCAATATAGGTAGCATCCGCCATTTCCGGATCGGTCATAATGGTTGCCGGGTTGGAATTAACCAAAATGATACGATATCCCTCGGCTTTCAGGGCTTTACACGCCTGCGCTCCGGAATAGTCGAATTCACAGGCTTGCCCGATGATAATCGGACCGGCACCAATAATCAGGATGGATTTGATATCGTCGCGACGCGGCATATCTAGCCTTTCCTCTCGTCCATCAGTGCGGTGAAGCGTTTAAACAGGTAGCGCGAATCATGCGGACCCGGCGATGATTCTGGATGATACTGAACCGAAAATGCGGGGCGTGTGCGATGCCGCAACCCTTCGACAGACTCGTCAAAAAGCGAGATATGGGTGACTTCCAGCGTGTCGGGAAGGGTTGCCTGATCAACGACAAAACCATGATTTTGGCTGGTGATTTCGATACGGCCAGTTGCCAGATCCTTCACCGGGTGATTGGCTCCGCGATGCCCGCGATCCATCTTGGTGGTTGATGCCCCCATCGCCAACGCCAACAATTGATGTCCGATGCAGATGCCAAATACCGGCATATCCGCTTCAACCAGCGTCCTAATTTCGGCCGCAGCATATGTGCCAGTTGCGGCCGGGTCCCCGGGGCCGTTCGACAGAAACACGCCGTCAGGGGCCATCTTCAAAATATCTTCGGCGCTGGTCGATGCAGGAACGACGCTCACATCACACCCGGCATCATTAAGACAGCGCAGGATGTTGTGCTTACAGCCAAAATCTATGGCTACCACTTTATACTGGGCTGCGGCAGCGCGGTATGAGGCGCTGGCCATATCCCAGCTTCCCTCCAGCCAATTCGGGTCAGGGTCACCGGTAACATCAATGGCAAGGTCCATTCCTGAAAGTCCCGGCCATGAACGCGCCATTTCAATTAGGTGATCTATATCAATATTGCCGTCTGGATTATGACAGATCACCCCATTGGGCGCGCCATTGTCACGGATGCGGCGGGTCAGCGCGCGCGTGTCAATTCCGGCGATACCAGGAAGACCGGCTTGCAGCAGCCATTCATCAAGCGTTGATGTGCTGCGCCAGCTGGCCGGGTGCGTCGGCACTTGGCGGGTGATCATGCCAAGCGCAGCAGGCACGCCGGTTTCCTTGTCTTGTGCGTTGGTGCCAACATTGCCGATATGGGGAAATGTAAAGGTGATAATCTGCCCGGCATAGGACGGATCAGTCATTATCTCCTGATAGCCGGTCATTGATGTGTTGAAGCAGACCTCGCCAACATTTGTAGCGGCAGCCCCAAAGCCGATGCCTTGAAAAACAGTACCATCTGAAAGAACAAGAACGGCTGTCGGATTGCTCCGACTTGCGTGTGGCGTGGCATGTGGCCAGCCAGAGTTCATGTTCTGCACCATTGCAATCCTTGTCGTTTGGGTGAATCGCGGTCTGTTTTTATGCGGTCTTTCAAATTTAGTCTATTCGGGCAGTCGATCCGTTGTGCAATCCGGGAAAAATGGTCCAGAAACATCGAAATAATTGTTAAAAACCTCTAACAATAAAGGCCAGCCAAGAGGACAGCATGCTTCGAGCATCCGGGTTGCCGGGTGCCGGAAGAAGAGGCGCCGCAAGCCCGAATTGTCATACCTAAGCCAACCCAGCCGGTCAAGGGTAGACAGGCCGGTTTTGGTCTACCTCTTGCAGAAATTACGTTTAATAGGTAAAAGCCTCTCTCATCCCATTATGTTCAAGGTCTCTTTGGTGGGGCGCGAGCCGGTCTTGTGGGCCCAATTCAGGGACGGTTTTGGTGTGGGAAATTAAGGTAGGTTTATCATGGCAACATCGCAGGCAACATTGCGCGAAGAAATTGCGACAGCGATGAAAGATGCGCTGAAAGCAAAGGATCAAGCTGCTTTGGCTACGATGCGATTGATCAGTGCGGCATTGAAAGACCGTGATATCGCGGCGCGAGGCAACGGCAATCAGGACGGCATTGGCGATGATGAGATTTTGTCGATGATGCAGACGATGATCAAACAGCGAACCGAATCGGCGAAAATGTTTCGTGACGGCAATCGCCCCGAACTTGCCGATTCCGAAGAAGCCGAGATCATTATTATAACCCGCTTTCTTCCCGCCCAGCTGAATGCCAATGAGGCCAAGGCAGCGATTGCCGCGGCGATTGAAGAGACCGGCGCCAATTCGATTAAAGACATGGGAGCGGTCATGGCATATCTTAAATCTGCACATGCTGGCCAGATGGATTTTTCAGCCGCCAGTCAAGCGGTCAAAGCTGCCTTGATGGGCGATTCCTGACATCTTTTGATCGCACCCCGCTTTTAGGGGGTTTGGTTAAACCTTCATGATGGCCTATTCTTAGGTCTAAACTGAAATTTGGGCCTTACCTTAAAAATTGGGCCTGCTCTTAAATCACGAGCCGCTGCCAAAATAGGTGGTAGCCCTAGTTTTTCTTGTTGGTGAAGCCGTGGCCGTACCACCAGAATTTATCGAAGATTTGCGCCAGCGCGTGCCTTTGTCGGATATTGTCGGCAAGCGGGTAAAGCTTGTGCGCAAAGGGCGGCGGCATAGCGGCTTATGTCCGTTCCATTCCGAAAAAACACCGTCTTTTTCCGTTGTTGATGATCAGGGATTTTATCATTGTTTCGGCTGCGGAGCGCATGGTGATGCCATTTCATTCTTGCGGGAAACTGACGGGCTGGAATTTATGGAGGCGGTTGAACGGCTGGCCGGGCTCGCCGGCCTTGATGTGCCAAAAGGAGAGCCTGAGGATCCGAACCGAGTTCGCCAGCGCCGCGCCGCACTGGATATATTGGAAGAGACAACATTGTTTTTTCAGGCAGCTTTGTTGCGTGAGGATGGGCGTGCCGCGGCGCGTTATTTATCGGGTCGGGGACTTGGCGAGGCGGCGCAGGCAACCTATCGGCTAGGCTATTCACCGCGCGGTGGGCTGCGGACAGCGCTGGCGGCTCGTGGTTTCAGTGATGATGATATGTTAGCCGCCGGGGTGATTCGTAAAAGTGATCGCGATGGCTCGCTTTATGACTATTTTCGAGACCGGATCATGTTTCAGATTGAAGACCGTCAGGGGCGGGTGATCGCGTTTGGCGCGCGCGCGCTGGGGGACGCACAACCCAAATATCTAAATTCCGGGGAAGGCCCAACTTTTTCCAAGAAAAATGTTCTTTATGGCTGGGTGCAGGCGCGTGAGGGTTTGCGCAGGAAGCTGCAGTTGGTCGTGGCTGAGGGTTATATGGACGTGATCGCCATCCAGCAAAGCGGCGTTGCTACCGCTGTGGCTCCGCTGGGAACTGCGCTGACCGAAGAGCAGATCGCCCATTTGTGGAAATTGCATGATGAGCCGGTGCTGTGTTTTGACGGTGATACCGCAGGGCAACGCGCCCAGATACGGGCGCTGGAAAGAGTGTTGCCCGTTTTGCAGCCCGGGCGATCGGCGCGGTTTGCGGTTCTGCCATCCAATCAAGATCCGGATGATTTGTTGCGAGCAGAGGGCGCCGACGGTTTTTTGAAAGTTCTGGGAACGGCGCAGTCGTTGATTGACTGTCTTTGGGTAAATTCTGCCGTGCAGCATGATCTTCGTCAGCCCGAACAGCGTGCCGAATTCTGGCAGTCGGTCCGTGGGCAAGTACGCACGATAGGTCACAATCAGGTGCGCAGTGCCTTTGCCGACGAAATTGAAGCGCGAATCGCTGCGATGCGCGCCGCCGGACGTGGTAGTATGGCCGGAAATTCGCGCTGGGGTGAAAACTTCAAGGGGGGGACAGGTTTCGCAGGAATGCATCGCCCGCGCGTGCGGCGGCCTTCGGCAGGGGCTATCCATCGGCACCGTGCAATTGTGGCCCTGATTTTGGCGCATCCGGCGCTGGTTCCTGAGTTGTTTGAGAAGCTGTTGGAGATTGATTCTGCCGATCAGGGGCTTGAAGCGTTGAAAAAAGCTGCGATTGACGCAGTAATCCGCGATCCGGACCTTGACGCGGGGGCACTTAGGCATCATCTACAGGGGTTGAATTTGATGGAATCAATGGTCGTGCTGGAAGGGGAGGAAATGAAGGCACGGATGCCGTTCGATCCGGCCTTACTATCCAGTGAAGAGGCAGGCCGTCATCTAGCTGAACTGATGCAACTTGTGGGCGGCGCTGCCGGATTGTTTTCCATACCCGGGGCCAGTAGACGTTAAGTGTGGGTCAAGGTTAAGTCCCTTTGTGTTACGCTATTCACCCTTAACAGCACGCGCCAATGCTAACGGTGCAGACAAATATTAACAGGTCTAAACATCAGGCTGAAATTTGGGCCGAAATAAGGAAAATTTTATTATCCGCGCAAAATAGTCTAACTTTGTGCGCGCTGAAAACGCAGACGGGCCTCAATAAATCAGGGGCCGCAATTATAGAAAGCAGACAAATTTCATGGCAGTTAAGGCAAACCATCAGAATGAGAGCGAAACCGCAGCGCCCGAAGGCGCTGTCGACGCCCCTGATAGCGATGCAGTTCAGCAGACGTTGAAAACGCTGTTGCGGCTTGGCAAGGAGCGCGGCTTTGTCACCCATGACGAGCTGAATGCCGCATTGCCCGCTGAGGATTTTACCTCGGAGCAGATTGACGATTTCATGTCGACGCTGAGCGAGATGGGCGTTTCGGTGGTTGAGGCAGCTGAGGGCGA
>JAACDV010000278.1 GCA_009936825.1 Bacteroidota bacterium
ATGCGCACGTTCACGCGCCTTGCCCAGAAGGTAAATTGACCGGCGCGTGACCACATCTTTGCGGAATTCACAAAAAGCGGCGATCACGTCTTTCAGCCCCATCTGCATGGGGCGGCCAGCATTCATCGCCAGCATATTTACCGGAAAACTGGTTTGCAAACGCGTATGTCGATAAAGCTGGTTCAGCACGACATCACCTGAGGAATCGCGCCTGACCTCAATGACAATCCGCATTCCGTTGCGATCGGATTCGTCGCGAATGTCAGAAATGCCCTCAATCACCTTATCGCGCACCAACTCGCCAACCCGCTCCAGCAATTGGGCTTTGTTCACCTGATAGGGAATTTCGTCGATGATGATCGTCTCACGGTCACGCGCATCGGTGATCACCTCACCCTTTGCCCGCATAATCACCGAGCCGCGCCCCGTATGATAGGCGTCCCGGATACCTGCCCGACCCATAATCAGGGCGCCGGTTGGAAAATCCGGTCCCGGGACAATCTCGATCAATTCCTCAACGGTGATTTCAGGATTGCGAATATAGGCCTCACACGCGGCAATCACTTCGCCCGGATTATGCGGCGGAATGTTGGTTGCCATACCAACGGCAATACCGTTCGCACCATTCACCAAAAGATTGGGATATTCAGCCGGCAGAACTGTGGGTTCTAGCTGGGTTTCGTCATAGTTGGCGGTAAATTCAACCGTTTCCTTATCGATGTCACGAAGCAGGCTTTCAGCCGCGCGGGCCAGCCGCGATTCCGTATAGCGCATAGCCGCCGCCGGGTCGCCGTCAACCGATCCAAAATTTCCCTGTCCATCAACCAAGGGAAGCCGCATCGAGAAGCTTTGTGCCATGCGAACCATAGCTTCATAAATAGAGCTATCCCCGTGCGGGTGATAATTGCCCATGACATCACCAACAACACGCGCCGATTTGCGTGGCGGCTTCGACCAGTCGTAATTGCCCTCCATCATCGCATACAAGATACGGCGATGAACCGGCTTTAATCCGTCGCGCACATCAGGAAGAGCGCGCGAGACGATCACACTCATCGCGTAATCTAGATAGGATTTCCGCATCTCGTCAGAGATCGAAATCGTAGGGCTAATCGGTCCGATAGGTGGTGGTGAAGTTTCAGTCACAAAGTTCTCTCAAATAGCGCGGCTACGCCGCCGCATAAAACGCTATATGTATAGCACATGTAGGTAAAAAACCCCAAAATATTGTTGTTTTGTGACAAAAAAAGATAACCCGCCAAGATAAATGACTGGCGGGTTAAAATATTCATAAGATCAACATTTAGCGCGCTGATTTAGAACGGAATATCATCATCCAAAGCGTCGCCGCCATGCATTGGTGGCGGGCTGGCCGGCGACGATGCTGCGCCCCCCACCTGGCCCCCCATTTGACCTCCCGTTTGACGCGGTGCAGCACTGCCACTCTCGCCTATTGAACCGCTGCCATAACCGCCGCTACTGGCGGCATCGCTATAACCGCCGCCAGAACTATCGCCGCGGCCGCCAAGAAGCGTCATTTCCCCGCGATAGCGTTGCAGCACAACTTCGGTTGTGTATTTTTCAACACCCTGCTGATCGGTCCATTTACGCGTCTGGAGCTGGCCTTCGATATAGACGTTAGAGCCTTTACGAAGATATTGTTCGGCAACACGGCCCAAATTTTCGTTGAAGATCACAACGCGGTGCCATTCGGTTTTTTCCTTTGGCTCGCCGGAGTTTTTGTCTTTCCAGCGTTCTGATGTTGCGATTGACAGGGTGACGATTTTTGCGCCGTCCTGGGTACTCCTGACTTCGGGATCACGGCCCAAATTTCCAACCAGAATTACCTTATTCACACTGCCTGCCATGGCGATATGTCTCCTTTGAAGGATTATCTTGAAGAAATGCAGAAAAAAGCATTGTTAGGGGTTTAGATTAGCCAGTCGAGTACACATTTTACAAGTCAAATAAAACTCTCGGTCCCGGCTCAGCTTTGTCCTTATTTGACTCGCCGTAGTCCGCCGTCCTGACTATAGTTGAGCCATGCCAAACGAGACAAAAAAATCCCCTGCCGTTGCCAATCAGAATCTGAACAGCAATGCCGCCTCCGATAAATCACCTGCCAACGGGGCATCCGCCATTCATCCGCCGACCGGTGATATTGCCACTGTTCGTGCTGAACCGCGGATGATTTCCGTTCGCGGCGCGCGTGAACATAATCTGGATAATGTGAATATCGACCTTCCGCGCGACCAGCTGGTGGTGCTAACCGGCCTGTCAGGGTCCGGCAAGTCGTCGCTGGCCTTTGATACGATTTACGCCGAGGGGCAGCGACGCTATGTAGAATCGCTCTCAGCCTATGCGCGCCAATTTCTGGAGATGATGCAAAAGCCCGATGTGGATCTGATTGAGGGTTTGTCTCCGGCAATCTCGATTGAGCAAAAAACCACCTCGCGCAATCCGCGATCAACGGTTGGCACCGTGACCGAGATTTACGATTATATGCGGCTGTTGTGGGCACGCGTTGGTATCCCCTATTCGCCGGCGACCGGGCTTCCCATCCGCAGCCAGACTGTTAGTCAGATGGTCGATATTTTACTGGGAATGGAAGACGGAACGCGGCTCTATCTGCTGGCACCAGTGGTTCGCGGGCGCAAAGGTGAATACCGTAAAGAGCTATCCGAATATCACCGCAAGGGCTTTAGCCGGGTGCGAATCGATGGTGAAATTTACGATTTGGATGAAACGCCAACCCTCGATAAAAAGCGCAAGCATGATATCGAAGTTGTCGTTGATAGGCTTGTTATCAAAGGCGATGTTGACGAGATGGCAACGCGCCTTGCCGACTCGCTGGAAACCGCGCTTGCGCTGACCGATGGTCTGGCCTTTGCCGACAATGCAGATAATGGCGAGCGCACGGTGTTTTCAGCCAATTTTGCCTGTCCTGTATCCGGCTTCACCATTGATGAAATTGAGCCAAGGCTGTTTTCATTCAACAATCCCTATGGAGCCTGTCCGTCATGTGATGGTCTTGGCGTCAGCAGCCATTTTGATGAGCAGCTTGTTGTTCCCGACCACCGCCAGACATTGCGCGGTGGGGCGCTGGCACCTTGGGCGACAACCAGTTCGCGCTATTACATCCAGACCCTTGAATCGCTGGCGCGCCAGTTCAACTTTTCCCTTGATAAGCCGTTTGGTGAGCTGGAGGCGGATGTGGTCTCGATTATCCTTCACGGTTCGGGCAAAGTTGATGTGCTGATGGAATTTGATGACGGCAACCGGTCGTACAAAACGAAGCGGCCGTTTGAAGGCATCATGCCCAATCTAAAGCGCCGCTACCGCGAGACTGATTCCGCGTGGGTTCGCGAAGAGATGGAAAAATTCCGCGCCAATCTTGCCTGTGATTCCTGCGGCGGTAAGCGCCTGAAGGCCGAAGCACTGGCGGTGAAAATTGCCGATCATGACATCTCGGACATTGCCCGGCTGTCCATTGGCGATGCGCGCGACTGGTTTGGCGCGCTTGGCGATAAATTACGCGGGCAGGAATCTGAAATCGCCGCCCGTATCCTGAAGGAAATTAACGAGCGACTCGGTTTTCTGGTGAATGTCGGACTTAGCTATCTTTCGATGTCGCGTAATTCTGGAACCTTGTCTGGAGGCGAATCGCAACGCATTCGGCTGGCCTCGCAAATCGGGTCAGGGTTGACCGGCGTTCTATATGTTTTGGATGAGCCTTCAATCGGACTGCACCAACGCGATAATGACCGCTTGCTGGCAACGCTGGTTCGCCTTCGTGATCTTGGCAACACCGTTCTGGTTGTCGAGCATGACGAGGATTCAATTCGTCTGGCGGATTATGTCGTCGATATGGGTCCGGGCGCTGGAGTTCATGGCGGTATTGTTGTCGCTGCTGGTACGCCAGATCAGATCATCGAAAGTGATGTCTCGCTGACCGGACAGTATTTGTCGGGCAAGCAGTCGATCGCAATTCCTAAGAAACGCCGAAAACTCAACAAGAATCGCCGCGTTAAAATTGAGGGGGCAACCGGAAATAACCTCGATAATATTGATGTAGAATTTCCGCTTGGCGTGCTCACCTGCGTTACCGGCGTTTCGGGCGGCGGTAAATCTACGCTGGTTCTGGAAACGCTGTGGAAGGCGCTTTCCAAGCGGCTGCACAAGGCGCGCGAAATACCGGCGCCGCATAAAGCGCTGATTGGCGCGGAGTTTCTGGATAAGGTCGTTGATATCAACCAATCACCAATCGGCCGTACACCGCGGTCAAACCCGGCTACTTATACCGGTGCCTTTACCCCCATTCGGGAATGGTTTGCCGGCCTGCCCGAGGCAAAAACACGCGGATACGCACCGGGGCGCTTTTCCTTTAATGTTAAGGGCGGGCGCTGTGAGGCGTGTCAGGGCGATGGGCTGATTAAGATCGAGATGCATTTTCTTCCCGATGTCTATGTGACCTGCGATACCTGTAAGGGCCGCAGATATAATCGTGAAACGTTAGAAATAACGTTTAGAGGCAAGTCGATAGCCGATGTTCTTGATATGACAGTTGAAGAAGGCGTCGAATTTTTCAAAGCTGTTCCCGCCATTAGGGAAAAGCTGGAGACGATGTTCCGGGTCGGGTTGGGCTATGTTCGTATTGGCCAGCAAGCCACCACCTTGTCTGGCGGTGAGGCACAGCGTGTAAAGCTGTCAAAAGAACTATCACGCAGGGCCACCGGTCGCACCATCTATATTCTGGATGAACCGACCACGGGTCTGCATTTTCATGATATTGCAAAGCTGCTGGACGTGCTTCAAGAGCTGGTTGATCAAGGAAATACGGTCATTGTGATCGAACATAATATGGATGTGATCAAAACTGCGGATTGGGTTATCGATCTGGGGCCAGAGGGCGGCGATGGCGGCGGACTTATCGTGGCCCAAGGCACACCTGAAGCGGTTGCCAAAGTGCCAGGATCACACACCGGCACCTATCTGGCTCGTATGTTCAAATAATAGGGTCAAATAATAGGGTCAAATAATAGGGCTTCACTATCTGGAGCCAAACGGGAAAAGCCAGCAGGATGACGAATATGGGCAAGACCAGCGACGGTAAAATTGCTTCGGCACATGTAATTGGCGGCGGGCTTGCGGGAAGCGAGGCTGCCTTTCAACTGGCGCAGCGCGGGGTTCCGGTGATGTTGCACGAAATGCGGCCAACGCGAATGACCGACGCGCACCAGGGCGAGGGACTGGCTGAGCTTGTTTGCTCAAACAGTTTCCGCTCCGATGATGCTGATGCTAACGCGGTTGGTGTTCTGCATGCAGAAATGCGGGTTATGGGATCGGTCATCATGGCCGCGGCTGACAAGCATAAGGTTCCAGCTGGCGGGGCGTTGGCGGTGGACCGCGACGGATTTTCCGCCTGCGTCCAGAAAATGCTGGAGGATGAACCGCTGGTCACGTTGGCGCGTGAGGAGGTGACCGAAATTCCCGATGACTGGGACAATGTCATTATTGCTACCGGCCCCCTCACCTCTCCGGCGCTTGCCGAGATGGTGCGGCAGATTGGCGGCGAAGATGATCTGGCATTTTTTGACGCGATTGCGCCGATTATTCATTATGAAAGCATTGATCTGAGCAAAGCTTGGTTTCAGTCCCGCTATGACAAATCAACCGATGGCGGAGACGGCAAGGATTATATCAACTGCCCGCTGGACAAACCCCAATACGAGGCGTTTATCGAAGCGCTACTGACCGGCGAGAAGATGGTTTTCCGTGAATGGGAAGAAAACACCCCTTATTTTGAGGGATGTATGCCGATCGAAGTTATGGCGTCACGCGGGCATGAAACGCTGCGGTTTGGCCCGATGAAGCCGGTCGGACTGACCAACGCGCATGATGGCTCGCGCCCACACGCGGTTATCCAGCTTCGTCAGGATAATGCGCTCGGCACGCTTTATAATATGGTCGGGTTTCAGACGAAATTGAAATATGCCGAGCAGGTCCGTGTGTTTCAGACAATCCCCGGGCTGGAAGGTGCCCAGTTTGCGCGCCTCGGCGGCTTGCACCGCAACACATTTATTAATTCGCCGCGGCTTTTGGATTCTGAACTGCGAATGAAACTGCGCCCGTCACTGCGCTTTGCCGGGCAAATCACCGGGGTAGAGGGCTATGTTGAATCCGCTGCCATTGGCTTGATGGCGGGAATAATGGCTGCGGCTTCGCACACTGGTAATGAGTGGACGCCGCCCCCTGTGGATACGGCGCACGGTGCATTGCTGGCGCATATTACTGGCGGGGCTGCTGCCGATACATTTCAGCCAATGAACGTGAATTTTGGATTGTTTCCCTCAATTGATCCGCCAGAAAAAGCCGTTTTGGACCCCGAAAACAAGCAGGGCAAACAAGGAAAACAGGGGAAACGCAAACTTCGCGGGCGTGATCGCAAACTGGCCTATTCAGCGCGGGCGCGCACATCATTTAGCGCATGGGCCGAGCGGATGAAGGCAGCCTGATCCCCCACCGCCAGCCCAGCATTCGCCATACCAGCAACGGATCATCATGGTCATGCGCCTGATTGTGATCTTCGGGCCCGGCCAGTTCATCCTGCCGATAAAGCGCCAGATAACCTGCCATACCTAACCAACGTAGCGCCGCTCCGTCAATTTTACGCAAGGCATCAACGCTAAGCTCACTTTGATCCGGGCCGCCTCTACCGCAGCTCAATGCCGCCCCAACAAGACCTGCCAGATGCGCTAGGTCTGCTCTGCCTTGCAGGCGAACGATTATTCCGAAGAGCCCGGCCCAGCACGCCCCCATATCATCCGGATCGACGGCCAGCCGGTCCTGCCATAAGCCGATAATGTCGTGTAAATCTTTACGGGTAAGCGCACCGGCCTTCAGATGATTTTGCAATCGCGCCATCAACGGTGCTGGTGACGGTGTATCCGTACTCACGGCATCAAACCACCATTGCAACCGGATCGCTGCAAGCATGATTTCGCTGGGAATTTGGATCGCGGTCTCTAACTCACCGCCAAGTGAAAATAAATCTGCAAGAAGGGGGCGATATTTTGCCGGGACAAATAGCAAACAACAGGCCATTTCCCGATCGGTTGCGCGCAGGGCTTGCCAGCTATTGCTCATACCAAAACCGTCAGATTGCAACCAGCGCCGCAGCGGCAGACCGCCCTTCGCTCATCAAAACATTCCATGTCCGGCAGGCAGCGGCAGTGGACAGCAATTCAAAGGCAACGCCTTGCGCTCTGAAATCGGCACCCAGATTGGTAAAGGGATGCGTTGGTGCCTCGCCCACACCAAGAATAAACAAGGGCGGTAAATTATCGCCAAGAGCGTCCCCGAAATCATCAAAGCTCGTCGCCTCGATAAGCGGCGGCGGCATCCAAGCCTTGGCCTCACGCGGGAACAGAATCAAACTGCCGGTATAACGCTCACCCGAAACACGAAATCCGCCATCACCATACCCATGGATCAGTTGCAGATCGCTGCCGTCGCCAAAAGTTTTTACGTCAACCATGCTAGCCCTCTTCAGGGGGTACGCCCAGGTCTTCGTCTTCCTCGACATGACGCTTTAGATCGAACATCGCCAATATACCAACGGCAACGAACAGCGATGAATAAGTACCTATAACCACGCCCCACATCATAGCCAAAGCAAAATCACGAAGAACCGCACCGCCAAACACCACAATCGCCAACAAAGCCAGCAAGGTCGTAACCGAGGTCATCACGGTACGCGACAAGGTTTCATTCATCGAAATATTAAGAATGTCACGCTGCTCATAGGATTTATAACGCCGTAAATTTTCCCGGATTCGGTCAAACAGAACCACTGTGTCATTGATCGAATATCCGGCGATCGTCAGAATAGCTGCCACAGTCGCAAGATTAAATTCAAATGAGGTTAGCGCAAACAGTCCAATCGTGGACAAAACATCATGCGCCAATGCGATGATCGCAGCGATAGAAAACTGCCACTCAAAGCGAAACCAGATATACACCATAATCGCAAGCAAGGCGCACACTACGGCCCAAATTCCGTTCTCGGCAAGTTCGGCGCCAACCGTGGGCCCGACAAATTCGGTGCGCCTGATTTCATATCCGTCACCCAGCGTCGCGGTGATTGCCTGAATTGCGACCAATTGTGCGGCCTCATCGCCATCCTGGCGCTGAACCCGCACCAGAATATCGCTTTGTGAGCCAAATTCCTGCAGGCTTATATCACCAAGACCCAGCTTGCCAAGATCAGCGCGAACGCCCGCCACATCAGCTACGCCAGAGGTGCTTCGCGCCTCGATCAGAATACCGCCGCGGAAATCAATGCCAAGGTTAAGTCCGACAAAGGTAAATAACAGGATAGATGCCGCAACAAGCAGGCTGGAAAACCCCAATGCCGGTTTGCGGAGTCGCAGAAAATCTATCTTGGTTTCACTCGGAACTAGCTTTAAGC
Source organism: Bacteroidota bacterium (assembly GCA_009936825.1). The sequence continues at coordinate 8,471 of JAACDV010000278.1, forward strand.
GCATCATTTTCTCCTACAGAACCAGCGTCTTGGGACGCTTGCGCTCAAGCCAAATGACGATCAGCAGGCGCGTCACCATAACAGCGGTAAACAGCGAGGTTGCAATGCCAATCGACAAGGTCACCGCAAATCCCTTAATCGGGCCGGAGCCAAAAATATACAGGAAAAGAGCCGCGAATAATGTGGTCAAATTCGAATCAACAATCGTCGAAATCGCGCGCTGATATCCCCCTTCGACCGCCGCCATAACACTGCGCCCCCGGCGTAATTCTTCACGAATACGTTCAAACACCAGCACATTTGCATCAACCGCCATTCCCATGGTCAGAACAATTCCGGCAATTCCGGGCAATGTCAGCGTGGCCTGAATGGTCGATAAAGCCGCCAAGATCAGCACCACATTCACCCCAAGCGCAATATCAGCCAAAAGCCCGAACATGCCATAGCTGACAACCATGTAGATGATAACCAACATCAAACCGACAATGGCGGCAATCTTACCAGCCGCGACGGAATCAGCGCCAAGCCCGGGACCGATTGAGCGTTCTTCCATAACGGTAAGCGGGGCCGGCAGCGCACCGGCGCGCAGGATAAGCGCCAACTCGTTGGTCTCGCTAACAGTAAAAGACCCGGTTATCTGAGCACTGCCAAAAATCTGCGACTGGATGGTTGGTGCAGAGACAACTTTTCCATCCAGAATAATGGCGAATGGCCGGCCAATATTGGCCCCCGTCACCCGGCCAAAGCGTTTAGCCCCCAGTGAATTCAAGGTAAAGCTGACCGCCGGACGATTATTCTCATCAAAAGTGGCTTGCGCGGTCTCCAGCAACTCGCCGCTGACCATCACCCGCTTTTCAACAACATAGAAGTCGCCGCTGTTCTCATTATCGCTTGGCAGCAAAACACTGCCGGGCGGAACGCGGCCACGGTCACGCGCCTCTTGTGCGCTGATACTGGTATCAACGAGCTGGAAAGTCAGTTTTGCCGTGCGACCAAGAAGGCGTTTGATTTCTTCAGGATCATCAACACCCGGAAGTTGAACAAGGATACGGTCACTTCCCTGACGTTGAATAATCGGCTCTTTGGTGCCGTCAGGATCAATCCGCCTGCGGATGATTTCCATCGACTGATCGAGCGTGGATGTCTGCAAAGCTGTCCGCCCACCCTCGTTAAACCTGATGATATAATCAGTCCCGTCACGCACGACATCGACATTAGTGCCAAGCTCACGGAAAATTTCGCGGGCAGTTTCGGCGTCATCAGCATTTCGAAGACTGACAGAAACGGCGGAACCTTTGACACCAAGCCCGCGATATCTGATTTTCTTGCCTCGAAAATCTTGGCGAATCCTCTCGGCGAACCCCTCAAGCCGCTCATTAACAACGACATCCATGTCCACGCTGAGCAGAAGGTGCGAGCCGCCTTGCAAATCAAGGCCAAGATTGATTTTCTGACCGTAAAGGGGGCCCTGCCCGTCACTATCATCCGGCATCAAGTTCGGCGCCGCAAAGATAAAGCCGAGAACCGATATCAGAAGAACGAGTGCTTTTTTCCAGCCTTCAAATTGTAGCATTAGCTGAACACTTTCCAGTTAGAGACAAGATTTGGTAACAGGATTTGGTGACGGAATTTGGTGACAGGATTTGCTGGCGGGTCGGCAGCGGGAATGGGAGCCCGTCCCCAATGAAGTCAGCTTTTAGCGTCTGATTTGTTCATGACTTCAGCAATCATTGCCCGGACGACTTGAACCTTTACGTCTTTGGCAATTTCCACATCAACGGTGGTGCTGTCGTCAACAACTTTAACAATGGTTCCGGCGATACCGCCATTCGTCACGATTTTGTCGCCGCGGCTCAATTTACTAAGCATTTCCTTATGCGCTTTCGCACGCTTTTGTTGCGGGCGAATAAGCAGAAAATAGAAAATGACCATCACAAGAACGATCGGCATCAGGCCGAGGCCACCTTCAGCAAAGCCTCCTGACTGCGCGAGAGCAGGTGTAATTAACATCATTGGGGTACTCCAAGCCTGTTGGGATTTAATTCGCTTGCACCATAAACACCCTTGCTGCGATGGGCAATCACCAACACCATTATATGCCGGTTAAAAGCGCAGAAAGACTGGTTGTTTGCGTTTCTTCCCCTTGCTAAGTTCTTTTAATGAGCGAAAATGACCCTGATAAGATGTTTTGGACCCAGCTTCGCCGCATTGCCGACGCGCTGGAAAAGTTAAGCCCCACCGACCCTAGGCCGGAAGATATGCTGCCCGCTGATAACGCGAATAGCGGTGATATCGCCGATGCCTATGTCTGGAACCGCGCATTGAGGCGGCTTATCCCTGTTGAAAAAGTTAATCGCGTTGATCTTCGGCTGCTTTGCGGGGTGGATCAGCAGCGCGATACCCTGTTGTCGAACACCATTGCTTTTATGCGCGGATTTCCGGCGAATAACGCGCTGCTATGGGGGGCGCGCGGAACCGGTAAATCATCGCTGGTAAAGGCTGTACACGGAACCGTGGCCAACCGCGAGATGACCCCCGCAACAAAGGGGGGCATGAGGTGTGCGCTGATCGAAATTCACCGCGAAGACATCGAAGATTTGCCTTTTCTGATGAGTTACCTAGCAAAAATTGACCGCCGCTTTGTGGTGTTCACTGACGATCTGACCTTTGATCATGGCGACAGCAGCTATAAATCCCTAAAGGCTGCGTTGGATGGCGGCATTGAAGGTCGGCCTGAAAACGTGATTTTTTATGCCACATCGAACCGACGGCATTTGATGCCGCGCCAGATGATTGAAAATGAGCGCTCAACCGCGATCAATCCGTCCGAATCCGTTGAGGAAAGTGTCTCGCTCTCGGACCGTTTCGGCCTGTGGATAGGCTTTCACACAACCGATCAGGAAACCTATCTTGAAATTGTCGATGGATATATCGCTCATTTTGGCATTAAC
>JAACDV010000053.1 GCA_009936825.1 Bacteroidota bacterium
ATTGGCAGCTATCATGGAATGGCTAAAAATGCGCTCGCGGTGGCAAACGGCACCGATACGCCTTGGCAAATCATGCGGGTGACGGCAGTTAACGCAAAGTCGGCAACTTTGACTCCGCTAAACAGGAACCGCGATATGTCGCGTCTTGCTGGCCAGACAGTCAAATTTATGGAGGTACCACAATGAAAAAGTCTGATATTCAGCCCGCAACGCACCTTCCATCAAATGCCGTGGGGCCATCAAATGCGGTGGGGCTGTCAAATTCAGGAACGTTACTCCGGGGTCTGATACCGGTTGTTTTGGCCTTGCTGGCCTCAACGCCGATTGTTTTGACGCCGCAATTGGTGGCCGCGCAGTCTGCGCCAATCGTCATTCTGGAATATCCCAGTTTCGGCTCTGCCTCCAGTGAGGGCGGCGGGCTCAATGCCGACAATCAGTTTGTGAGCAACCCTAATTTCACCACAAATCACCGCGTTCAGCCCGATGAGACGCTCTCGCACATCATCACTGAATATTATGCGGATAGCGGGCTTGATCTTTCCATTGTGCAGCTTGCCATCGTCAAGAAAAATAAGGCTGCTTTTGTGCGTGGAAATCCAAATTTTTTGTACGCTGACAAAGTGTTGAAACTACCGTCCCTCAACGAGATGAAGAATCTGGTGTTGGGAACAAAGCAGCAATCAGGCAGCCAGTCAGGTGGAAGTGGTCTGCAAGAGCAGATTTACTTTATTGGTGGCTGATGTGACCCAGCGTAAAAAACATCAGGCCAGCCCCGATCTTGCAGGTAGGATGTCGGTCGTGATTTCAGCGCTGTTACTGACAGCGTTACTCGCCAGTCCGGCGGCGGCAACCCGGCTAGACGGGGCTGAAGTCAGCAAGCTGATTATTGATGCATTGGCCGCACAAAACCTGAAGGCGGCTCCGCTCGTCAGCACCACCCGGAAATTTCCTGCCTGTGACAATAAAATTGATGTCAAGCCGATGTTTGGGAGCTGGCACACTGTCTCGGTGCAATGTTCCAAAAAGGGTGGATGGCGGTTTCCCATTCGCACCAATGCCGAAATTGACGTGGTGAGTGTGCCTGTGAGGAACTTCAAACTGGAAGATTTGCAGAATACCGCCCCTCCCACTGCAGCAGACAAGCGGATTGAAGCGATGGTCACCAGACCAAAAAAATCTGCTAAAAGCGCAGAGATTATCGAAGTTTTGGCACTATCACGAAGCATGTCACGCAATGACGTCATTACTACGGATGATGTGATTTCAATAGGCGTGCCAAAGCGTAATGTCAGCGGTGCATTTTTCAAAGCCAAAGATATTATCGGGCGGCGAATGAAGACCAGCATTTCTGCAAACAAGCCGGTTCAAGCGCGCCACCTTCATCCAAACTTTATGGTTGAAGAAAAAAATGAGGTTCTGATCACCAGTCAAGCTGGAGCTATCAGGATTGATATGGTAGGTTGGGCCCTTGAAGATGGTCAGCTCGGTGACTGGATTAAGGTTGAGAACGCAGCCAGCGGAAAAATCATTTTGGCAAAAATAATTGGCGAAAAAAAAGTTGCCGTAATTGCTAAAAAAAGCTGACGCTGCGTCGTTAACAATAGTGAGGAGGCATGTTCAATGGTCGATGCCATTAAAAACACTGTTAATAGATTGGACCTGACAAAGGGTCGTTCAACCGAGGCGCGGGCAACCGGCAGCACGCGGGGCAATGCTCCAAATGCAGTCACCGGTGACAGCGTAACGGTTAGCGAGGCTGCGTCTTTGAAGTCAGTCTCTCATATGGCCGATTCACCCCCTGTGGACATGGAAGCTGTCCGTCGGATCAAGGATGCAATCGCACATGGTAAATATCCAATTAATGTCGATCAGATTTCTGAGGCATTGATGGACGCTTATCGGGATATGAAGACCTGATATAAAAGACTTATAGTCCAGTATGACTGTGAACAAGACATTTACGGAATTTGCAAACGCTCTCGATCTTGCAATCGAGAGCGCGATGTCGTGCGCGAGTGATGCTGCGGCTTTCCTTCGTGCAAACAAAGCCATCGAGACACTGCTCGAAGAGGATTGGCCTGCTGTGGCCACTATGCTGCAAAATGATGGAATAGATCCTGAAAACGCTGATCGACTTCGCCAGATTGTTGAGGTTATCGCGCAGCTTGAAGCCAAAACGCAGGCTAGACTTGTATGGGGCACGCATTTCGACGATTATATGAAAAAGGCGTTATCCAAAGACGGTAAGGCGTAAAGGTGAAGTTTCATGCTGGAGCTGCAAATCTAAGACGCAGAATTCTGCTGGCAGAACTAGGTACAAAGGACAGTCCGGTCAAACCTATGACAAACGGCATGGTCCAGCGGTGGCGAGATGGCTGACACAATTGAAATGCTTAACCTAAGCCTCAGCACGGTTCTGTTGCTAATTTTGCTGCTGGTCGCTCTTGGCATCTGGTTGCAGTTGGCATTGCTTCGCGGCCGGGTGACGGTACGGTTAACCCGCCTTGAAGAACGCTTGGCGGAACAGGAACAGCTTTTGGAAATTCAGACAAAAGGTGTTCGTGATCTTGCCGAGACCTGCTCGCGCCTTGCCGATGTGGCAAATGACAGCAAGACAGTGTTGGAATCAATTCGCCTTGACACGATTAGGCTTGCCGATGATGTGCGCGGCGAAGTTGGGATGAGCAAGGCAATCGAATTGGCTAGAGCTGGTGCTGGCAAGGCGGCGGTTGCCGATGCGACGGGGATGTCGCTGGAAGAAGCCGAAGCGATTGTAACATTTCACGGCCGCAAGTAATCTCTCGCAAACGCGATCTTTTTCTGCCACTAGTTTCGCTCGGCTAGAGCGGCGCTACATTGTGAAAACGGTTTTCTTACATCTGATGTTGATATACTGCGTGTCTCTCGCCATTCGAATGATACCGCTTTCACGGTCGATACGCACCACCAACCCCTCGGACGATAGAGTGAAGTTTTCTTCAGTTGCCTCGGAAATAGTGGCGTTTTGCGTGCGATCCAGAAAAGTCACGATAACTGAATCGCCGATCTTCATCGACCTGAAATCAATTTCCACAATACCGGTGGGATTATAGCCGCATTCATAGCGTTCCTGCTTAAAGCGTGAGAGATTGTCACACGCCGAAATAGCTGACAGGCACATCACCCCAGCGGTGATGCGCAGCCAGGCTGGCCTATTTTTCATTTTTATCATCGGCAACGCTGCTTATCTCATCAGTAGCATTGGGATCATTGGCAGGCGTATCTGGCGCTGGCTGCCTAGCGGCGGACTCGGCCTGTTGTTGTGCTTGGAACCAACCTGAAGGCCCGTCTTCTTCCTGACCCTCTTCTTTGGTACTTGTATCTTCAGCAGCATTTTTTTGCGACTCTTCAAAAGCTGCCAGTGCAGCTGCCACTTCATCGGCCTCGTCCATGCCAATATTCGTGGCAGTTGTTGCCGGTTCGGACACAACAACATTAGCTGAATTATCGACGCTAGGCGCACTGGCATCATCTTCATCGGTATTGAGGGCCATCAGCGCGGCGGTCACATCATCGGCGCTCGGCATTTCAATCACTGGACCTTTTTCAACGGTAGCTTCAGCTTCTTCGATGATGGATTCTAATTCGGTCTCAGGCTCAGG
>JAACDV010000054.1 GCA_009936825.1 Bacteroidota bacterium
CCAACAAGACTGGCGCGCAATACTGACCGAGCGAGGCAAGAATGAAATTAATAACCGACCGGCTGATTATCGATCAATTTAAGGTCTCTGATATTCCTGAATGGTGTAAAATTGAAGCCGATGCCGAGGTTCGGCGCTTTGTTGACGGTAAAACACTGAACGCAGAACAGGCAGCTGGCTACATCCATGAAAACATCAAAAGCTATTTAGAACATGGCTTTGGGCGTTATGCAGTGCGCCTTAAGGATGACCCGGATGCAATCATTGGCATGTGCGGTTTCGTGCAAGAGGAATATGGCATCGATTTCGGCTATCGCTACGCCGTTTCCAGCTGGCGAAAAGGGTATGGAATTGAGGCCGCGCAGGCCGTTCTGAATTATGGAAGAAACGACCTTGCCCTTGCCAAGATCATCGGCATGGCGGTTGCTGAAAACCACGGTTCAAACAGGATTTTGGAGCTGTTGGGATTCACCCTCGTCGAAAATCTGGTTATACATGGGTTTTCCGTCAAAAAATATGTAATCGAAACCCCATAGATGGCGCAAATATTGATCGGTCTTTATAATTGAGGTCATTCTGGTCCATCTTGCCGTCATGATTAGTCATTTAATGTGAAGTGAGTTTTGTTTTATGCATCATCAACCAAACATTTTTATCAGACCATCAAAATTAGGTCTCGCTGCAACGATGACACGTTTTCTTATCATTTTTGGAGTGATCCAGGTTTTTGCCCAGCAAGCCGGCGCGCATAGCTGCATTCTGCAAGGGAATAGCGCCGCCCAGATCACTGTTTATAATAATTGTAAAAGCGATTTGATGATGGGTCTGTCCGGGCATGATGGAGGCACCAAAGATACCGCCGGTAGCACTGCGGATACGGCAGACGCGATCAATCGGATTAAAATGCTGGAAGATGAAAATAAAGTTTTGCGCGGCCGGTTGGAGCTAATCAAACGCCAGCTGCTGGATATGCTAGGCAATATCTAAAGGCCGCCATGTTGGCTGCTATGTTGGCTGACATGTCGGCTGCTATGTTACTGGGGGGGGATTATCAGATGAACCAGCTTATGCGCGACAAAGGCTGCGATTAAAATCATCAGGCAGGGTATTATCACTAACATAATCCCGGCTGACGTTGCCGGACCGTCATTCATGGCGACCCCTGCTCCAAAATGTTCGGCAATCACGAAAACCATAGCCCCCAGTGCCGCCAGCCAGATCAAAACAGGAATAACTTTTCGCAGCGTTTTCATCTAAAACTTCATAATCATTATTATCAACAAATAAACGGCTATGGCGGCCGGCAAAACAACGAAAAGCTTGCGCCATGGAATCGCACCCCTTCGCTGCCCCGTTCTGGACTGCGATAAATGTGCCGTGCGAATAAATGCGTCTTTTTGATTTGAATTCATGCCGACTACCCTTTTTGCGAGGGCTAGCACCCGACCCCGGAAAGCGACGAAATGCCGCCAGAAAACTATGCTAATTCCAGCTACGCTTTGCAATAGAAATTGCAACGGTTAGACCAAAATAATAAGTCAAATTTTACTCAAACAGTCATTTTCATGCCATAGGCAACGAACAGCCATTCTTATCAGTTTGGCCCGTCAGTTTGGCCCCGTTAGTTTGGCCCCGTCAGTGCGGTTTCTGCATGGCAATCCGGGTCCACGGAAAGCGCCAATAAGGCCAATTTTTGGGATCGATCGCTTCGGCCTCGCTGAATTGCGTGATACTGATATTTTCAAACCCGGCTTCGCGAAGTTCACTTTCAAGATCGGTTTCTATCAACGACGCCATAAACGGCTCATTGTTGCGCTTGCTATGGCCTTCAAAAATAAAGCGCTCAAAAGCATCGGACAAAATCCAAAAATCAAGATGCACGGCGACCCCGCCGGGTCGCAATACACGATAGCTTTCCGCCAGAGTCTCACGTAGCGCCGAGCGCGGCATTTCATGAAACAGCATTGTCGAAGTTACGCAATCAACGCTTTCATCTTCACATCCGGAATCGCGTGCATCTGCCTGACGATAAATGATATTATCGCACTCATCCTCAACAGCAAAAGCGGCGCCCAACTGCAAACATGGCGCCGATAAATCAACCGCCGTAATCGCACAATCCGGCATCATTTCAGCGAATGGCCGGGTCGATTTTCCAAACCCGCAGCCAATAGCTAACAGCGATTTTGGCCCGGGTGCCAGCAACGGGTCATTCACCACACTATCGGTAAATCGGTAATGAAGATCGCGGTGGTTCTTGTCCAGCATCGGGGTTGTTGTGCGCGCCCCTCGCTCGTATATCATCCCCGAAACTGGCTCTGACCAAATGCCGCCGGGTTGCTGATGGATATCAACCGCCTGATAATATTCAGGATATGAAAACCCCTCATCCAGCTGTAATTTATCGGCAGAAATGTGCTTGCTGTTAGGCCCGGTTTCGGCAAGCACCTTGGCGCGCTCGCGGTGATAAGGCGTCAGGCCGTAAGGGCCGCTATATTTCATTTTCTGCAGATGACGTTCAAACCATGCGAAGCACTGGTACCTCAAATCATTTTTGAAAAACGCGGCCACATCGCCGGAATTAGCCTCGGGTTTTGCGGCAAGCTCGCCCGCCTCATAATGCGCCCGCAATTGGGGATACATCCGGGTAGTCCAGTGTTTTTTAACGGTCAGAATAAAATCCTGCGCGGCTGAAAAATCACGATCCTGCATTGCTTGCCCCTTGCTTGCCTAACATTGTAAATTATCCCTTAAAAAAAATTCGGGTCATAAAAAAATTCGGGTCAAAAAAATTCGGGTCATAAAAATTCGAATTAAGGTGAATTTATTTGAACTGCCGGAGAATATCGTCCGCCGCCGGACGCGATGCCTGCTGGCCTTGCACGGCGCGCATCACCCCCTCAACAAACGCGTTCAGCGCCTCACCCTGGCGCAGCCGGTCCGCATCGCTTGGCTCGTCACCCATCGCTGCCGCATCCAGAATACCAGCCTCACATAATTTGTTTTCCACGATTTCCAGACGGGATTTGGTAACCCATAATTCGGTGGCAAGTGTCATACAAACCGCTAGAAGACGGTCCTGCATGGGATCATCAAAAAACGCGTCCTCAGCTCCCATCTCGTCATTCGCCATTTTTTCGCTCACGGTAATGCTCCTGCTCACTCTTCTTTCGAAAATCCAAGTGAAACAACACCACAGAACATCCCGTGGTTTCAATGACGAAAACAGCTAATCAGCAAAATTCTAGAGAAATTGAACCTTTGGAAGCACCTAGCAAAAGCCCGGTCCACTATCGGTTTTTAACGTTAGTTTATATTTTGTAGGGGCAAACTATAAATTAAAACATTGCTATTACGCGCCGCCTAGCCGATAGTTCAAAAGGCAGTGACCAATAGTGACCAATTACACACGCCCATCGCTGGCCTATCCCACGCCCTTCGCTGACCTATTCTAGCTTACCATCTTATTTCGTAGATTTTGTATGCCTGATTCTCGGATGTCCTGTTTTTCAGGCGTCCTGATTTTCAGTTTTCCCTGCACCCATTCTGGCTACGGGGTTCAAGCAGTTGGATAAAGCATCAAATTGCGGCCTGCGGAACATATTTGGCCTTTAGACCAACTTACAGCAGAGGCCAACTCAAAGTAGAGGCCAACTCAAAGTAGAGG
>JAACDV010000279.1 GCA_009936825.1 Bacteroidota bacterium
ACGCATGGGCGTGAGGATGCACTGGTTTACTGGTGCCGTCAGCGCGGGCTGAACGCCGATCCGCTGTATATTCATGGCCGAGAAGAGGATAGCGGCGAATGAGAGCGTTTGCAAAGCTGATGGAGACCCTGATCGTCACCCCATCGCGGAATGCCAAAATTAATGCGATGGCTGCCTATTTCGCGAATACGCCCGACCCTGACCGCGGTTTTGCGCTAGCGGCGACTACCGGGGACCTGCGCCTGACCAATCTGAAACCGGCTTTTATTCGCCAATTGGTGATGGAGCGCGTCGATCCCGAGCTTTTCATGATGTCGTACGATTATGTTGGCGATCTGGCAGAAACGATTGCGCTGATCTGGCCGACAAAACATGAGGTGCTTTCGAACAGCCTGCCCGGCGTTGGTGATTTTATCGCCGCGGTTGAAACCACTCCGAAAACGCAACTGGCGGAGCAATTCGCCGCCTTTATGGACAGCGCTACTGCCAATGAACGTTGGGCGATGATCAAGCTTGCCACCGGCGGACTTCGTGTTGGGGTTTCGGCGCGTCTGGCAAAGACTGCTCTTGCTGCCTATAGCGGGCAGAATCTGGATGAAATTGAAAAGATATGGCACGGGCTGACAATGCCCTATGCGAGGCTGTTCGCATGGCTGGATGGCACGGGCGACAAGCCGGTGATCCAGCCCGGGCGCACCTTTCATCCGATGATGCTGGCATGCCCGATTGACCCGGCCCAAGATTTTGGACGGCTGTCGCCAGCCGATTACACCGCCGAATGGAAATGGGATGGCATCCGTGTCCAACTGGTCTTTGATGGCACTCAAAGCCGCATGTTCTCGCGCAATGGTGATGATATTTCCGCGGCTTTTCCGGATATTGTAGACACGTTGAACGGGCATAGCGTGCTGGATGGCGAATTGCTGGTCGGACAAGATTTTACCCCCCTGCCCTTTAACAATCTGCAAGCACGGTTGAATCGGAAAACCGCAACAAAACCTCATCTCGCCAATTACCCGGCTTTCGTGCGGGTGTATGACATGCTGTTTGACGGCAATCAGGATATTCGTGATTTGCCGCTGGCGGACCGCCGGAGGCGGCTGGAAGACTGGTTCGCCAAAACGCCAAATTCGCGCCTTGATCTATCTGAAATTATGCCCTTCGAAGACTGGGATGCTCTGGCCAAGCTGCGGGATCAGGGGGTTGAAATTCACGGCTATGAAGGGATGATGATCAAACAGCTTGCCAGCACCTATGTTGCCGGACGGCCAAAGGGTCCCTGGTTCAAATGGAAACGTGATCCGCGCCTTATCGACACGGTGATGATGTATGCCCAGCGCGGTCATGGCAGGCGCAGCTCATTTTATTCCGACTTCACCTTTGGTATCTGGAAGGATGGCCAAATCGTTCCCGTCGGCAAAGCCTATTCCGGCTTTAGCGATGCCGAGTTAATGCGGCTGGACAAATGGGTTCGTGCCAATACCACCAACCGTTTCGGGCCAGTGCGCGAAGTCCAGAAAGACCTTGTTGTCGAGCTTGCCTTTGACAGCGCACATGAAAGCCCGCGACACAAGTCCGGCGTCGCGTTACGCTTTCCACGGGTGCACCGCGTTCGATGGGACAAGCCAGCCGATGAGGCCGACACCATCGAGACAGTTTTAACCCTATTGGCCTAACGTGGTTGGCCTAACAATACAGAATATTTTAAGCATTGCGGACGATACATAATACTGATGATATATAGATATGATAGGAATGATATCTTTGGCCGGATAGGTGTTTGCGGCTACCATCGAAGGATCATTGAGGGGGGATAACATGGCGGATCTAAACCTGAGCGGGCTGGTCAAAGATTATGACAAAACGCGCGTGTTATTCGGCATTGACCTGTCCATCAAATCAGGTGAGTTCGTTGTTTTCGTGGGTCCATCTGGATGCGGCAAATCAACCTTGCTGAGGATGATTGCCGGTCTGGAAGAAATCACCGCCGGCACACTAAGCATTGATGATGAAATCGTGAATGATGTCGTTCCTGCCGAGCGCGGCGTATCCATGGTGTTTCAATCCTACGCGCTGTACCCGCATATGACGGTTTACGACAATATGGCCTTTGGTCTTCGCCAAAACAAAACGCCGAAGGCTGAAATTGATAGCCGGGTTCGCTCTACCGCCGATATTTTGCAGATTGCGCCCTATCTCCAGCGACTTCCAAGGCATCTGTCGGGCGGCCAACGACAGCGGGTTGCGATTGGCCGCGCCATTGTTCGTGATCCAAAAGTATTTTTGTTTGACGAGCCGCTATCAAACCTCGATGCGGCGCTACGCGTTCAAACGCGCATCGAAATTGCCAAGCTTCACGAACAGCTGGACGCCACGATGATTTATGTAACGCATGATCAGGTAGAGGCAATGACGCTGGCCGACAGGATTGTCGTTCTGAATGAGGGACGTATTGAACAAGTTGGTAGTCCGTTAGAGCTTTATAACGCGCCGATAAACCGCTTTGTGGCCGAATTTATCGGCAGTCCAAAGATGAATGTTCTGCCCCTAAATGCCAGTATTAGTGCCAGTATTAATGCAAGTATTAGGGGCGCTGGAATGGCGAAAACATCAGCGAAGAAAAACGCCTCGTTCATTGGCGTCCGGCCCGAGCATTTTGAACAGAGCACCAAAGCAAAATCACTGGTCAGTGGCAAAGTGCGGCATATCGAACAGCTTGGCGAGTATGCGCTTGCCTATATTGGTCTTGGTGACGGTGCAGAGATAACGGCAAAACTGGATAGCGCAGCCGACCTTGATCTTGGCAGTGCCATCCACCTCGCCGCAACGCCGGACAGCATTCATCTGTTTGACGCCAATAGCCAAGCGCTATGATCTTACAATGAATTGGGACGGGGCGATGATTTTGGCCGATATCACTCAAAACCCCCAGCTTGGGGTTTGCTATTACCCCGAACACTGGCCCGAGGATCAATGGCAGACAGACGCTGCCAATATGGTTGCGGCCGGGCTGAAATGGGTTCGTATTGCCGAATTCGCTTGGTCACGCATAGAACCTGGCCCGGGCCGATTTGACTGGGGCTGGCTTGATCGTGCGGTCGATATTCTTGGCAATGCCGGCCTGTCTATCGTGATGTGTACCCCAACCGCCACCCCGCCAAAATGGTTGGTCGATAAAATGCCGGACATGGTCGCGGTTGATGCGATGGGGCGGCCCCGAAAATTTGGATCGCGCCGTCATTACAGCTTTGCGCATCAGGGTTATCGCCTTGAATGCGCGCGGATCAGCGCGCTGATTGCCCAGCGTTATGGCGAACATTCTGCGGTTGCTGCGTGGCAAACTGACAATGAATATGGATGCCATGATACCGCCATTTCCTATTGCGCAACAGCGATGCGCGGATTTCGGGAATGGCTTGCGGCGCGGTATGGCACCCCGGAAAAGCTGAATGCGGCTTGGGGTAACGTATTCTGGTCAATGGAATATCGCAGCTTTGATGAAATTGACTTGCCAAACCTGACAGTTACCGAGGCAAACCCATCGCATGCCCTGGATTTCTTTCGCTATAGCAGTGATATGATTGCCGAATTCAACCGCATTCAAAGCGACATCATCCGCAAGCACAGCCCAGGGCGACCCATAGCCCATAATTTCATGGGCAACTTTAACCAGTTTGATCATCGCCCGCTGGCAAAGGATCTGGACATCGCGGCTTGGGATTCCTATCCCTTGGGAATGCTGCAAGATATGCACCTAAAAGCGCGGAGCGATAAGGTTTTGAACCGTGATTGCCTGCGTACAGGTGACCCTGATTTTCAGGCATTTCACCATGATCTTTATCGGGGAATGGGTAGATTATGGGTAATGGAACAGCAGCCCGGACCGGTAAACTGGGCGCGGGTTAATGTTATTCCAGCCAACGGGGCGGTCCGGCTCTGGAGCTGGGAGGCTATCGCGCATGGGGCCGAGATTGTCAGCTATTTCCGGTGGCGTCAGGCACCATTTGCGCAGGAACAGATGCACGCCGGATTGCGGCTTCGCAACGATGATGCGGCGGCGGGCCTTGCCGAAGTAAGCAAGGTGGCGGGCGAGCTGGCCAGTTTGACTATGACCGCACCCCAGCAGGCAGAAATTGCGCTGGTTCATGATTATGAAGCCGATAGAATGAGCCAGCTGGACGGGCAAACCGAAGATTTCCATTATCTGCGGCTGTGGCTCGATATATATCGAGGCGCGCGCCAGAATGGCGGCAGTCTTGATGTCATTGGTCCTGATGCACCGCTGGACGGGTATAAGCTGATCCTGCTGCCTTCGCTGATCCATGTTAGTCAGGAACTGGCAGACCGTCTTCAGGCTAGCGGTGCCCGCATTCTTGCAGGTCCGAGAACAGCCGCAAAGACCGAAGATTTTCAACTACCGGAAAAGCTTGCGGGAAGTATTCTTGCCGATTTGACCGGGTTTGTTGCGACGCGGATTGATGCGCTGCCAGCCGAATTTCCCCTGCCCGTCGAATGGAACGGCCAGCGCGGTGAAGTTTCCGTTTGGCATGAACGCGGCGAGGTCAGTAGTCAAGTCGGTGGTCAAGTCGGTGGTCAGGTCGGTGGTCAGGTCGAAACTGGCGAGCCGCTGTTGGTCAGCGGCAATCGCGGGGGTTATCTGACTGGATGGGCCGATGCGGAATTACTGCGACAGATCATCGGCACCGAGATGCAAAAGGCAGGCATCGAATGCCACGACATTCCTGATTATCTGCGGATCAGGGCGCGCGGTGACCTGATTATCGCCACCAATTACGGACCAGAGCCAGCGTCATTACCGGCCAGTGTGGATGGTGAATTTCTGATTGGCGAGCGGTGCGTGCCATCCGCCGGAGTAACGGTAATCAGAAGAGCCCAAGCGACTAAGTAAATAGCGCGCTAGGCGGTAACGCAATCAACGAGATAGGATTGCGGACACCTAGTCGCGGCGGCGTTCACAAGGGCGTCAATTTGCGGCGTCTCACATAAAGCAACACAGCATCCCCCAAATCCTGCCCCAGTCAGACGCGCGCCAAGCGCACCAGCATCCAAAACTGCCTGAACCAGATTATCCAGATGCGGGCTGGATACCTCATAATCATCACGAAGCGAGACATGGCTGGCAGTCATCAACGCACCAAACCGACCAACATCCGCAAGGCGCAGCGCATGGCTTGCATCAATCCCCCGCTGGTTTTCACCAATCACATGACGCGCGCGTGCCTGCGTGGTTTGATCCATATCCGCGCTAATATCCTGCAGCACAGCATCACGCAGCATCGGTACCGACAATGTTTTTGCCGCATTCTGACATTCGGCAAGCCGCGCATTATAAAGCCCTTCGGATAATTTCCGGCTGCTGCCCGAATGGATCACGACGAAACTATGCCCGGCGAACAATGGCAGACATTCAAAGGTCAAAGACCGACAATCCAGCAACATGGCCTCGCCCGGTTGGGCGGCGGCGCATACCATCTGGTCCATGATACCGCATTGCGTGCCAATAAAATCATGCTCAATCCGCTGCGCCGCTCGCGCCAGATCGCCCGCCTCTATAGGAGCAAGCTGTTGCGCCGTCATCAACGCCCTTAACAGCGCAAGTTCCAACGCCGCTGATGATGATACCCCGGCCCCGCTGGGCACATCCGAGCGGACCATCACATTCACCCCGCAAAGCGCCCCGCCGAAAGGGCGCAGTACACTGAGCGCGCCACTGATGAAATCTAGCCAACTGCCATCACAAGGCGCATCTAGCGGGCGTTGCTGCGTGGGAAAAGCATCAGAGCGTCCGCAAATCTGGTCATCATCACGAAACCCGACCGCCACTTGCGTTTTGCACCCTAGCAAGACAGGCATCACAAACCCGTCATTATAATCCGTGTGATCGCCAATCAGGTTGGCACGGCCATGTGCAAAGCCGCAAGCATCTGGCACACCCGAATATTCAGCGTTGAAAATATTCTCTATTTCGTCCGGCGTTATTTCTTTCTC
>JAACDV010000055.1 GCA_009936825.1 Bacteroidota bacterium
CTAATGATTGGCGCCTAATGATTAAAGTGGCGCATGCCGGTCATTGCCATGGCAATTCCAGCGGCATCTGCGGCGGCGATTACCTCGGCGTCGGCTTTTGATCCGCCCGGCTGAATCACCGCCTTCGCCCCTGCCTCAATCAGTGCTTCCAGCCCGTCGCTAAAGGGGAAAAAGGCGTCAGATGCGGCAACTGATCCGATTGTACGCGGGGCGTCCCAGCCATGATGCATCGCGGTATCGCGGGCTTTCTGAGCGGCGATACGGGCCGAATCAACCCTGCTCATTTGCCCGGCACCAACGCCC
Organism: Bacteroidota bacterium; assembly: GCA_009936825.1. The sequence goes on from JAACDV010000055.1 coordinate 304, forward strand.
ACCGTAGTGGTTTCGCGAGCAAAAACGATGGCGTTCGATTTAACATGTTTGACCACTTTCCAGGCAAATAGCATGTCGGCGACCTGCGCTGCGGTTGGTTTGATTTTGGTAACGATCTTCAGGTCAGCCTGATGAATTTGTCCGTTATCGCGTGATTGTGCCAGAAAGCCGCCACTGACAGTTTTCATCTTAATCGTGCGCGCTTCGTCGCCCCCAACATCAGGAATGTCTCCGGTTAAAAGCAAACGTAGATTGGGTTTTTTCGCCAGAATGGCTTTGGCCTCATCGCTGGCATCGGGGGCAATCACAACTTCGCTGAAGATGCTGGTAATGCCGGTTGCGGTTTCGGCGTCAATCGGAATGTTGCTTGCCACAATGCCGCCAAAGGCGCTGACCGGATCAGCCGCAAGCGCCGCCTCCCATGCACCGGCAAGGGTGGACTGGCTCGAAACCCCGCACGGGTTGGCATGTTTGATGATGGCGATGGTTGGATCGGTAAATTCGGCGACGAGTTCAAAGGCCGCATCGGTGTCATTCAGATTATTGTAGGATAGCGGCTTACCTTGTATCAGCGTAGCATTGGCAACGCCCGGCCGCGCCGCGCCGCCAGCATAAAGCGCAGCGGCTTGATGCGGGTTTTCACCGTAACGCAGGTCTTGGACAAGGCGTCCGTCAAAGTGCATCCGGGACGGGAAGCCTTTCTCATTGACGTCACTTACGCCATCAGCGTCATCCATCCAACTGGCAATAGCGTGGTCATAGCGCGCCGTGCGGGCAAAGGTGCGCTGGGCCAATTTGCGCCGCATTTCCAGACTGATCTCGCCTTTGGCATCCAGCTCGGCCAGCACTCCGGCATAATCGGCAGGGCTGCATAGCACCGCAACAAATTCGTGATTCTTGGCGGCGGCGCGCAACATGGCAGGGCCGCCAATATCAATAGTTTCGATCAGCGTTGTGCGATCATCGGTTTTAGCGCGCTGCTCTTCAAACGGATAGAGATTGACCGCCAGCAGGTCGATACTGTCAATTCCCTGCTGCTTCATTGCATCCAGATGTTCGTCATTGTCACGGCGCGCCAAAAGGCCGCCATGAATTTTGGGGTGCAGCGTCTTAACCCGACCATCCATAATTTCGGGGAAGCCGGTGACGTCGGATACATCGGTGACATCAATTCCGCCCGCGCGCAGGGTTCGCGCCGTACCGCCCGTTGACAGAATTTCAAAGCCGTGACGGACCAGACCGCTGGCAAGCTCGGCTAGTCCGGTTTTATCGGAAACAGAAATCAGGGCACGAGGTTTGCTCATTGGACAGGGCTTTCGAAATGAAACTTTGGATGGGAACGCCGCGACGTTATCGCAAAGCTGGAATGGAAACGCAATCGGCCCCCAAAAATTGATTTGACCCAAAAATTGATTTGATATTTGGGTTTATAGGATGGGGCCGTTATTTTGAGTCGGTTATTTTGAGTCGGGGACACTTATTGCGCGCTGCGGGAAAAGGCCCATTTTATCTCATAGGTGCCGATGGTGCGAATGTCGGACAATACAGCTTTCAGTACGATCTGTTGGCAGGCCTGCCTTACGCCATCTTCAAAATAGACCGAATTATCGATCTCGGCTGTGGCCCCTGATGCTTTTAAGGTCCAGCCGGTGCGGCTACCGCGGATTTTCATCAGCACTGCCCCGTTTGACAGCATGGCAGCGCTCACCTTTGGGTGGAGGTGGAATCGCACCAGCGCCAGTTGCGGAATTTCCCCGGGTGCGCCGGTATATTCCAGAATGTCTGATCCCCGCAGATTGGCCCCACCCGTTTTCAGATATAATTTGCGCTTATGCAAAATCCCGTGCGAGCGTTCAAACCCGTCATGCGTTCCTACTGCCAGAATGCCGCCAGCGGCCTCACCAACCTCAACACCAGAGATATTGGCAATGCGTCCTTCGCGCGGCGCAGAAGAGTTTTGATTATCGAGGCCCAGCGTCGAATGCGCCGCCGTCGATGACATGACGCGTTTCAGCGTTGGCTCGCTGACGGCTTGGCCCGGATTAACGATTAGCTGGGTTGATCCTACGCTCATCTCAAAGCCCAAGGTGCCAAGGCCGATGGTAGCGTCATCATCGAACGGGCGCGCGGCCGGCTCGCCTGCATCCATGATGATAATAGTGCGCCCGCTACCAAGGCGTAAAAAGCCACTATAGGGGGCTTGTTGCAGCGCCTTGCCGCGGACACCAGCGCGCAGCAACGTCTCGTCGACAAGTTCGGAATCGCTGCCGCCGCCGCCATTAAAATGTGCCAGCCTACCATCGCCATGCCGCCACATCCGGGTCATTGCACCCATTTTGTTAATCAGGTCGCTCAGACGGGTATTCTCGGCGCCGACGGCACTGGCCACCATCCTCAGTTCCACCAGCTGACGCAGCATTTCAACATGCCGGTCAGGCATACGGCTGGCATGTCCGCCATCGTCAAGAATAACCGTCTCCAGCTTGGGCATAATCATCGCCATTAACGCATCAATTTTCTCAGGCGTAGCCCCTAGAACCGCTTCCACCAATGCCAGATTACAAAGCGCGCTTATCTGCGCGTTAAGCGAGCGCATCCGCTGCCAATCCAGCGCCATGCAACGGCTTTGCATTTCAAGGGACCGCGACAGAAGATCCTGAAAATCTTCGGCCGCGGATTCGCCGTACCATCCGTAATTCAACGCCAGAACTGACAGCCGCTTGCCCATAACATCAGGGCGCCATTGCGGCGATTCCCAGCGATGATGCTGTTCGATCCATTTTTTGATCAGATCACGGGCCAGAGATCGGGCATTGTCGCTGCCTTCAGCGCGAAGGTCACGCAGCCATTCAAAGCTGTCATAGCTGGGTCCGTCGCTGCTGATGTCGTTACGTCCGGCTGAAATATTGCGGCCCTTTGACAGCGAGCCGCGCCACGGGTCCTGCAAGCCTGAGCGCAGACGCCCGGGTCTAGCCCCACGAAGCTGCCAGCTGAACAGGCCGGTTTTGCGAAACAACCGGTCAATTCTGGACAGGCGCATAACCGGCTTCTGGCTGGCTGCGTCTGCTTTTTTACTGCTTCGAGGAGCCTTCATGGGTACCTTCATTTATTTTTTACTTCACTCACTGATTCCAGCGCCCTCGGTGCTATTTTTAGCCGCGCAATAAAAAATCCGTCGACCCCGCCGATATCTGCGAACAAGTCAGGACGCACACGAAGCGTTCCCTTAAGCTTGCCTTCGGTCTTAATCGCGGCGGCAAAATCGCCAGCCTCAACGGGGCTGATAGGGTCCAGCGCGATACCGGTCATTTTGCCATTTTCAACATCATTCAGTAAATCATCAATAATCTTTTCGCCCTCCTCAAATTGCAATGAGCAGGTGACATAAATAAGGCTGCCTCCTGGCACTACCCAGCCTATAGCGCGGCGCAGAAGGTCATTCTGGACGATGGCCAGCGCACTGACATCCTGCGGCGAACGGTGATGCAGCACATCCGGGCGGCGGCGCAGCGTTCCCGTAGCCGAGCAGGGCGCATCAATCAGCACCGCATCAACCTGTTCGTCCGGAGTGAAATCGCGGCCATCGGCAGTGATCATCCGGGCCGTCATGGAAAGGCGGTCGAGATTGCCTTTCAGGATCCGCAGACGGGTTGGAGCGTTGTCAATCGCAGTCACTTTTGCACCGCTAGCAATCAGTTGAGCGGTTTTGCCGCCTGGCGCCGCGCAAAGATCAATCACCGTCTTGCCGGTCAGCGTCCCCAACAAAGTCGCAGGCAGGGCAGCGGCTGCATCCTGAACCCACCACGCACCTTCGGCAAACCCCGTCAGAAGCGCAGGGTCGCCGTCAAATTCACGCCGGATGGTGTGTTGATTTATCAGCCTACCATCCAGCTTTTCGGCCCATTCATCTGCATTTGCAGCGGGAGTGATGTCGAGCGTCGGCGGCCTCATCGCCTGTTCCATAATGGCGATTGTTGGGCTTTTACCGAATTGCTTTATCCAGCTTTTATAGATCCAGTCTGGAAGATTGTCGGCGGCCGATGTTCTCGCCAAAAGCTCTTGGCCATCGCGCGTCAGGCGGCGCATCACCGCATTGGCAAGGCCGGTCAGCCGGTCAAATCCGGCGGCGCGCATCAGATCAACGGTGCTGTTAACGGCCGCATGCGATCCGGTTTCCAGAAATAAAAGCTGGGCGATACCGATTGCCAGAACCAGCGTTGCATTGCGGGTTTTACCCGAAGGCTGGCGCGGCATGGCGGCTCTGAGAACCGCGTCAATCTGTCCAGCACGGCGAAGGTAGGTCGTTGCCAGAAGACGAACAAAACGGCGATCACGGTCGGATAGCTTGTTGGCCAGCCGCAGTGCCTCATCAAGATGCTTGCCCTCATTGACCTGCCGCAGAATCTCAAAACAGATTTTCCGGCTTGCAAGACCGGCAGGGGAAGGTGCTTCGGACTGACGCGATGGGCGTTTGGCCTGCATGCTGGCTCCGTTTGTTTTATCGGGTGAAGGTGAGCTAAACACACGACCTTCGTAACCGGGTCATGGGCTTATTATTTCGACAACCTTGTATTAAGGTAATAGGGGGGGCATATCGTTTTTCACGGACGCTGACAATACACAGGCAAATATAGGGGCAAATGAAGTGACAAATAAAGGGGCGGATATCGACGCTGACGCCAACCCGGATCAGGCCATCGACACCAATCATGATGCCGAACCATCTACGGGTTCGGATACCGAGCCTGATAGGGCATCACTGCCGCGCGAAATTAACGGACCAAAAGGCCCGGAGCCGACGCGATTTGGTGATGGGGAACAAAAAGGCCGCTGTAGCGATTTTTAGAACCGGCGTCAGGACCGATCATGAACCGATTAAAGACAGATATGCTGGTAGGAGCGGCGTTACGACTGGCCAGTGCTGAGCTGATCGATTGTGTTGTGGTACGCCGTGGTGACAGCGATGCCGGAGCCGTTCTGTTGCATA
>JAACDV010000280.1 GCA_009936825.1 Bacteroidota bacterium
CAGGGATAATCGTTTGGTCGGTTGGCGTTATAGGCTAACAACCGGTAGCCGGACCCCCGTTAGCCGAACCCCCGTTAAGTGCCAAAACACGCCAAATTAAAACGTATCATGTTCAAAAGTCACAAACGGTCAGCTCTGCTGGCCGTTTTTATTTCGGGTATGGCTTATGCCAACCTGACAAAGTTCAGATCCTGATATATGAATGAGAAGTACAATTTTGAGGGTAATTCCATGCTGATGCCAGATCCTGACCAGCAAGTCATTGATCGAAGCGATGAAATCTGCGCCGCGCTTCGCGATCTCGTGCCCGGCAATTGCGTTATTGATTCGCCCGAAAGCATGCGTGCCTTTGATGCAGACGGGCTGTCGGCATACCGCCAATTACCGCTTGTCGTCGTGCTGCCGGAAACCGTTGATGAGATTGCGGCGGTGATGAAATACTGTCATCAGCAGGGGATTAAGCTGGTGCCGCGCGGTGCTGGAACATCGCTGTCGGGTGGGGCGCTGCCATTGTCGGATGCGGTGTTGTTGGGGCTGGGTAAGTTCAACCGCATTCTGGAAATTGATTATGAAAATCGCTGCGTTGTGGCCCAGCCCGGCGTTACCAATCTTGCCATTACCGACGCTGTTCAGCATGACGGGTTTTATTACGCACCCGACCCATCCAGCCAGATTGCCTGTTCGGTCGGCGGTAATGTTGCTGAAAATTCCGGCGGGGTGCATTGCCTGAAATACGGGCTGACGACCAACAATCTTCTCGGTATTGAGATTGTGACGATTGAGGGCGAAGTGCTGCGCTTTGGCGGCAAACATCTGGATGCGGGTGACTATGATCTTATGGGGATTATGACCGGATCTGAGGGGCTGCTTGGCGTGGTCAGTGAAGTAACCTTGCGTATTCTGCAAAAACCGGCGACGGCACGCGCGCTGCTGGTTGGCTTTGATAATACCGATGATGCCGGACAGGCTGTTGGGGATGTGATTGCCGCCGGAATTATTCCTGCCGGCATGGAAATGATGGACGGATTGGCGATCAGCGCCGCCGAGGATTTTGCCAATGCCGGATACCCGCGCGATGCGGCGGCCCTGCTGATTATCGAGCTGGATGGTCCGGAAGTTGAGGTGAATACCCTGATTGCGCGGGTTCAGGCTATTGTCCAAAGCGCCGGTGCCACATCGATCCGCATTAGCCAGTCCGAGGAAGAGCGCAATCTGTTCTGGGCCGGGCGTAAATCTGCGTTTCCGGCGGTGGGCCGGATTTCACCCGATTATTTGTGCATGGACGGCACCATTCCGCGCCGCAAGCTTCCCGATATGATGCGGCGAATGGCGTCTCTCAGTCAGAAATACGGCCTTCGCGTGGCGAATGTTTTTCATGCCGGTGACGGAAATCTGCATCCGCTTATCCTGTTTGATGCCAACGCGCCGGGCCAATTGCACCGCGCCGAGGAATTTGGTGCGGATATTCTGCGAAGCTGTGTTGAGATGGGCGGCGTGTTGACCGGCGAGCATGGGGTGGGCGTCGAAAAGCGGGATCTGATGACAATCCAGTTCACCGAGGAAGATTTGAAACAGCAACAACGCCTCAAATGTGCTTTTGACCCCGATCATCTGCTGAACCCGGGTAAAGTGTTCCCGCATTTGCATCGGTGCGCCGAGCTTGGCAGGCTGCATGTCCATAAAGGCAAGCTGCCGCACCCCGATTTGCCGCGATTCTAGCTTTGTTCATTTTGAGAAATCCATCTATCGTCCCCCCAATGCCAGCCGAGCAGTGCGAATGACTGACATCAATGCCAAAAATCTTGATGAGGTAGGGGCCGCCATTCGCACGGCGATGGCCGATAAAACTTCGCTGGATGTGATTGGCACCGGCAGCAAGCGTCATCTTGGGTGTGAGACGAATGCTGACGCGGCACTGAATACCAGCGCCATGTCCGGTATTATCGACTATCAGCCCGAAGAGTTGGTTATGACGGTGCGTGCGGCAACACCGATGCGCGAAATTGAGTCAGTATTGAATGCCGCCAATCAGATGTTGCCGTTTGAGCCGCCAGATATGGGCCATATTCTAGGCCAGCACAGCACTGGTACTGGCGGCAGTATTGGCGGTATTATTGCAACAAATCTGTCCGGGCCGCGGCGCCTGACGGCAGGGGCTGCACGCGATTATCTGCTGGGGTTTGAAGCTATTTCCGGCCGTGGTGAGCGGTTTAAGTCGGGCGGCAAAGTGATGAAAAATGTCACTGGCTATGATCTATCAAAATTAATGTGCGGATCATTCGGCACGCTAGCGGTGATGGATGAGATCACTTTGAAAACGCTTCCCGCTGCAGAAACGAATATCTCACTTCTTCTTCATGCCGATAGTTTTAACGCTGCGGTAAAGCTTATTGCAGAGGTGTTTGCAACCCCGCATGAGCCCGGCTCGGCAGCGATTCTGCCACAAGCCATCGCTGCCGAGGCAAATCTTTGTAGCGCGAAGGCCGGTGCAGGCAGCGCCTTTACCGCGGTGATCCGGCTTGAGGGAATTGCCCCGTCGGTTGATGACCGGCTGGCCAATCTTAAGGCGCTGTTTGGCGGCGAGATGTTGGCCAAACCCGCTAGCGATACTTTGTGGCGCCAGATAAGGGATGTTCAACCACTTGCCGAGCTGCCGCAGGATATATGGAAATTATCAGTCGCGCCGGCAGATGCCCCCAAAATTATTGCCGCGATGGACAGCATTTCCGATGTCAGCTATTTTGCCGACTGGGCAGGGGGGCTGTTATGGCTCTCATCGCCCAAATCCGAGCAACTTGGACTGATACTCCGCCAAGCTTTGAGCGGCCTTCACCGCGGGTTTGCTATGCTTGTTCGAGATGTTGGTGCGACGCGGCGTCAGATTGCGCCTTTTCAGCCGTTACCTCCGGGCATGTTTGACCTTCACAAACGGGTGAAGGCGGCGTTTGATCCGTTGGGCGTGTTGAATTTTGGGCGCATGCACGCCAG
>JAACDV010000281.1 GCA_009936825.1 Bacteroidota bacterium
ATTGATCGCTCTTGGAATGAAGAGGCAGCCCGGGTCCAGCTGTTGGAATTTTTCAAGACGCTCGGGCCGGCAAATCGTGATGTGATGGCGGCGCGGCGCAAGCTATCGACGCTATTATTTGCCTAGCCGGATTATGTCTGTAATGGGCCTTGATTATGCCTATAATGGGCGAAGCAAATTTGGCCAGAACAACAGTCTTTTTGCGGCACAAGGGTAAATACAGCCATAATGCGAAAGCAGACCGGCTTGCACCCAATTTTTTAAGGAGTGATTATGGCAGGTGGTATTTTTGATCCGGAATTTGACCAGCTTCCGATGCGAATTCCGATTTTTCCGCTGCCAAGCGCCCTTTTGCTTCCTGGCGGGCAGTTGCCGTTGAATATTTTTGAACCGCGCTATCTGGCGATGGTGACACACGCGCTGGCAACGCCAACAAGGCTGATCGGTATGGTACAGCCGCTTGATCATAAAATTGGTGATGATAGGGCCGAAGATCCGGGTTTGTTTGAAACGGGCTGTGCCGGACGCTTGTCATTTTTTCAGGAAAGTGATGATGGCCGCTTTGTTGTGGCGCTAAACGGCGTGTGCCGGTTTCATCGCCTTCGCCAAGAGCTCGACCCGAATGGGTTTCTGGTTGCTGATGTTGATTGGCAGCCTTTTGCCAATGATCTTCGCGTCGATCTTAGCGCGCTTGACCGTGATCCGCTGATCAGAGTGCTGAAACGCTATTTCGATATGAAGGGATTCGAGACCGACTGGACGCAGATTGAAAATTCGGATAACCATCAGCTATTGGCCACATTATCCATGATTTGTCCTTTTGAAGTGGCCGAAAAACAGGCGCTTTTAGAAGCGGATTCAATGGCAAAACGTGCCGATTTATTGATTGCCATGATGGAAATGGCATTGCATGACGAAACCGGAGGAAATGATGCACGACACTGATTCTGCGGCAGATTATGAAATTGATCCACGGCTTCTTGAAGTGTTGGTTTGCCCATTGACGCGTGGCCCCTTGACCTATGATCGCGCTAATCATGAATTGATTAGCCACCAAGCGCGCAAGGCCTATCCGGTTCGCGCTGGTGTGCCAATCATGCTTGGCGATGAGGCGCGTGATCTTGGTGCCGATGAATAGGGTTTTGGCCGCCCATGAAAGCCAAGGTTACATGCCAAGATAAAATCAAGTCTAGATGCGAGGATATTTAACCCCATGACCACCTCACAGCCGCAAACACCATTACAAGATGTCTGGCCTGAAGAAATCCGCCTTTCAAAAGCCAAGGATCGGCTGGAAATTCGCTTTGATGATGGTGCAGAATTTTCTTTGTCGGCCGAATTATTGCGAGTTGAATCACCATCTGCCGAGGTGCAGGGTCATGGCGCTGGCCAGAAAACCACACCAGCGGGAAAACAAGATATTCTGATTAGCAGCATTGAACCAGTTGGCAATTATGCGATCCGTCTTGGGTTTAGCGACGGGCATAATACCGGTCTTTTTAGCTGGAGCCTGCTTTATGATTATGCGCTTCGGCAAGATCAGTTGATGGATGATTACCTGGCACGTCTTGCCAGTGATGGGGCGCGCCGCAGCTAGGCACCATTATGCGGGCAGAAGCCCTTCAAGAAGATTGGCCCGCGCCAGATGCCTACCCATTGCGCTTTTCTGAAAAAATGATTTTACCGGACTGGCATTGATCAGCCCCATCCCAGCGCCGGTAACTTTGGCAATGGCTGGTTGGAAAGACATAAGCTGGTTCAGCCCGCTTGTCATGGCTGTCATGGCGGTGACTTCGAGTTTGCGTCCGGCAAGATAATCAGTTTCAACCGACCGGTGGCCGGCACCAAGCCCGCGCGCGCTGGCGCGGGCAAGGCAATCGGCAAGCACAGCCGCATCACCAAGCGCCAGATTATATCCCTGACCGGCAAGGGGATGGATCGCATGGCTGGCATCGCCTGCCAGAACCAGATGCGGGCCTGTCATTTTGCGGGAAAATCTTGGCTTTAATGGCCAGCCAAGGCGCGGCCCGTCAAGCTGTAATCCGCCAAGCGTTTCACCGAAAGCAGCCAATATCACACTGGCAAAATCAGTTTCATCGAGCGCCAGAAAACGATCGGCCTCAGCTTTTGGCAAAGTCCAAACAAGCGAAGCCCGAAACGGGCCATGCGGCATCAACGCCAATGGTCCACTTGGCAAAAACCGCTGATAGGCAATATTGGCGTGATCGCGTTCAAGGGTCAGATTGGCAACAATGGCGGTTTGCCGATGCGGTTCGGCAAAGCTGCGGATGCCGGCATGGTCGCGCAATTTGCTTTTCGCGCCATCACAAGCAACAACCAGTTGGCACGTTAAATCCGGCCGGTTGGCAAATTGCAATCGGGCAAGATCACCTGCCCCATCAAAGTTGGTTACCTCGGCATCTGTGATATGGGCGATTGGCCGCGTTGCCATCACCGCATAGAGGGCATCAAGAAGCCGGTCATTGGCCACAACATAGGCCATTGGCTGCTCGTCATCATGCCAATCAAGGCTGAATTCAGGTCGTTGACGACGCGCAAATCCACCTTGGCGCGGGGCGCCATTGGCAATTTTGATGCGGGTGATTGGCGTTGCCATATCGCCAATAAGTGACCAAACGCCAAGCGTCTCAAGCATTGTTTTGCCAGCGGCGTGAATGGTGGTGGTGCGATGGTCGCCATTTGGGGTTATGGTGGCCGCCATTTTGAGACTTGCTGTTTCGGAATTTGTTGATTTGAGCTTTGCTGGGGCGCGGTCAACAAGCGCAATAGCTGGTGCCGTGGCCGATCCATAGCCGCTATAAGACAGCGCCAATGCCATCATCACACCGGTCAGCCCACCGCCAACGACAATCACCTCATAATGCTTTTGATCGGTCATATGCTGCCACCCGCCTTCGTCGTAAAATGGCGATCCATAACTTGTTTGGCAAGCTGATCCAGATTATCCGAGTCGAAAAGATAGGCGGCCATGCCAGCCCGCTTTCCCGCGTCAACATCGCTGTCACGATCCCCGATCATCACCGAAGCACCAAGGTCAATTTGCCATTTTTGCGCAAGATCAAACA
>JAACDV010000282.1 GCA_009936825.1 Bacteroidota bacterium
ATTTGAAGATGTTAGCGAAGCGCTGGCCGCCGCGCCAACTGACCAGCAAATCGAGGCGGTCCGCGAAGATTTTCTAGCTGCCGAAGATGAAATTCTGGCGCTTAACACGGCCAATCTCCTGCTGTTGAACAAACTGAACCAGTTGAAAAAACTGAACCAGTTGAATGGCGAACTTAGCTCGCCGCCAAGTGCGCCCCGCCAGCCCACGCCTGCCCCGCCTGCCCAAAAATCGTCCGAAGGCGGCGAACATATGACAGCGCAGATGCCTACCCAGCCGAATGAGACCGACATAAGCACCCCCTTTGCGCAAGGTGCCACAATCGGGTTTATCGCGCAAATCGGCACCTATAAATCACGCCGCAGTGCGATGGCAGAAATCAACTTGCTACAGCAAACATTCCCCGATGATCTAGGTAATGCCGGCCTGACAATCAGACCCGCGGATAAAGGGGGCATCGGCGGGTTTCGCATTTTGACAGCCGCTATGTCGGCGATGAAAGCCGCTAGCATCTGCGATGCGTTGTGGAACCGGATGGTCGGCTGTATGTTAAAAGCAGTTCCCTGACGCACAAAACGACGCTACAATTAGGCGCTAGCAACCTTGAACCAGCTATTAATAATGGCATCAGCGTGTCATTCGTCATAAGGGCTGCAGTGATGGATCCAGCAACATTATTCGGGTTTATCCTGTTTGCCGCCGTGGCGGGGTTTACCCCCGGGCCTAATAACTTGATGCTGACGGCATCGGGCACCAATTACGGATTTAGACGCAGCGTTCCGCATATCACCGGTATCCTGTTCGGGTTTATGGTGGTGCTAGTGGGCACCGCATTCGGGATGAACAGTCTGTTTACCGTCATGCCATCGCTGCATAAGATTCTGAAAATTCTGAGTATTATGTTTTTGGTGTATCTGGCGTGGAAAATTGCCACCAGTAAGCGCGCCGCCCCCGGAACTAAAAGCAAACCTCTGACTTTCTGGACGGCTGCCGGGTTTCAGCTAATCAACCCCAAGGGATTTTCGATCCTGCTCAGCGCCTTTGCTGCCTTCACGTCGGATGCGTATGATCAGACAACACAAATGCTGGTCATCATGGGAGTGTTTGCGATCGTCACCCTATCTTCCAGCTGTACATGGTGTCTTTTTGGTACAATGATCGGGCGATTTCTGAAGGAAGATCGAACATTACTCATTTTCAATATCTTTATGGCGACAATGCTGTTGGTCAGTCTGATCCCCATCATCACAGCCTGATCCGGCCTTATCTGATAGGATCGTGTGAGGCCAATTTTGGATGATTTTTTAATAAGAGAATTGCGTTAGGCAGAATTTCCGCTAGAGTTTTCACAGCAGATTTAAGGACTTCAACGGATATATAATTCGTGAGTTTTTTTGCGGGGGGTTCGTGAATTTATGGGGGAGAGTTTTGTGATGACGGGCGATAAATGGCCTAGTGGCACGCACTATGTTGAAAAGGCAAACCTGTCAGCTGCATTCTTTGAAAGCGCCGAGACCAGCCGCGATAAGCCGCTGCTTTTTGAAAAACGCAACGGCGAGTGGGTCGCTCAAAGCTGGAACAAAGTCGCCGATGATGTAAGGCGGCTGGCGGCGGTGCTGGTCGCAACCGGCGTTAAAGCCGGTGACCGGGTTATAGTTTCATCGGAAAACAAACCCGAATGGGCGGTTGCCGACCTTGCGATCATGTCAATTGGCGGCATCGTTGTTCCGGCCTATACAACCAACACCGAAGACGATCACCATTATATCATCGATCATTCGGGGGCTTCGGTTGCGATCACGTCGGGCGGCATGCTGGCAACCCGGGTCGCCCTTGCCGGCAGCAGAGCTACCTCGCTTCATACATTGATCGTTATGGACCCGGCATTTGTTCCGCCCGTTAGTGCCCGCTTAGATATTTTGAAATGGAATGAGGCCATTTCTAGCGCCGAACTCCTGCCCGATCTGGATGCGCGCATCGCGGCGCAAAAGCCCGACGATGTCTGCTGTTTTATCTATACATCTGGAACCGGGGGGCGGCCCAAGGGCGTGATGCTGACGCACCGGTCAATTCAGGCAAATATCACCGCGGCTATTGAGTTGCTTGAAGAGGGCAATGTCATTGAAAATCAGAGATTTTTATCGCTGCTCCCGCTCTCGCATTCATATGAGCATACGGCCGGAATGCATCTGCCTTTCCAGATCAAGGCCGAGGTCTGGTATTGTGAAAGCACCGATCAGATTGCCAATAACCTGATCGAAGTATCGCCGACTTTAATGACCGCTGTGCCGCGCCTTTATGAAGTTCTGCATGACCGGATGGTGCGCGGGGTGCGCGCCAAAGGCGGGATTTCGGAAAAACTGTTCATGACGGCGATCAGGCTGGGAGTCAAACGGAATAACGGCCAGCGTTTAATGCCGCATGAAATTATTCTGAACATGATTACGAATAAACTGGTGCGCGCAAAAGTTCGCCAGCGCCTTGGTGGACGCCTCGAATTCTTTATTTCGGGCGGCGCCGCGCTCAATCCCGAAATTGGTAATTTTTTCATGGCGCTTGGGATCAATCTTCTTCAGGGCTACGGCCAGACCGAAGCATCACCGTTGATTTCAGCAAACCGCCCCGGCCATATCAAGATTGAAACCGTGGGTCCGGCGGTGTCCGGCATTGATCTGAAAATCGCCAATGACGGGGAAATTCTTGTGCGTGGGGATTTGCTGATGAAAGGCTATTGGCGCGATGAGGCCGCTACCGCTGCAACCATTCGCAACGGCTGGCTTCATACCGGCGATATCGGCGAGGTTGATGATGAGGGATATATTTCGATCACGGGCCGGAAGAAAGATATTATCGTCAGTTCTGGCGGCGATAATATTGCGCCAGGCCGCGTTGAAGCACTGTTGACGATTGAGCCCGAAATCGAACAGGCTATGGTTGACGGTGATAAACGGCCATGGCTGGCCGCGATTGTGGTGCCATCAGAAGAATTGCGCGAGATTGCTAAATCACCCGACGCGCTATCATCAATGGTTGGTGAAGCGGTGGAACGCGCCAATAGCCGCCTGTCACAAATCGAACGTGTACGCCGGTTCATCATCGCTGATGAGGCTTTTGATACTGAAAATGGTGAGATGACCGCCACACTGAAAGTTCGCCGCCATGTCGTTCGCGATAGATATGGGGACCGTCTGGACGCCCTTTATCCGCAGAAATAGTTAGGTCATCCGCAGAAAAGAGAGGGCATGAATACACCGCGAAATTCCGAAGCCGTAAATTTTCTGGTGATTATTTCGGACGAGCATCGCCGTGATGCGATGGGTTGCATGGGCCACCCCTTTGTTTTGACCCCTAATCTGGACGCGCTGGCCGGCCGCGGCACGCTGTTTACAAATGCGTACACCGCCTCGCCCATGTGCGTTCCCACCCGTGCGGCGCTTGCTTGCGGCCAGCATGTTCACCAAACCGGTTTTTGGGATAGCGCAACGCCTTATGACGGCTCGGTTTCCAGCTGGATGCACGCGCTTCAAGGCGGTGGGATGCAAACGGCCTCGATCGGCAAGCTACATTATCGTTCGGGCGAGGATGATAACGGTTTCGATGAAGAGATTCTGCCAATGCATGTCGTTGGCGGTGTTGGCTGGGCGATTGGTCTTCTGCGTGACGATCCACCACCCTATGATGTCGTGGATGAACTGGCTGCACAGGCTGGATCAGGTGACAGCAGCTATACCGAATATGACCGGGCGATCACGGATGCGGCGGTACACTGGATAAAAGATAAAGCGCACCAGAATAATCGTGATGGCAAGGATAAAGGATGGGCCGCGTTTGTGTCCTTGGTCAGCCCGCATTACCCGTTGAGCGCCCCCAAGGATTTTTATGATTTATATGCGGATATAGATTTTGATCTCGAAGTACAGCCCCAGCCTTCGCATCCCGAAATTGCTAATATTGCCAAATTTTTTGACTATGACCGCCACTTCACCCCCCAGTCCCGGCGCGATGCACTGGCCGCGTATTATGGATTAACCAGCTTTATGGATGATTGCGTCGGCCAGATTCTAGCGGCGCTGGAAAAGAGTGGTCAGGATAAAAACACCGTGGTGATTTACCTATCCGATCATGGCGAAATGCTGGGTGAAAAAGGGCTTTGGACCAAGCAGGTGATGTATGAGGCATCGGTCGGTATTCCGCTGATTGCAGCAGGTCCGGGGCTGCCATCTGGCAGCGTTTGCTCTTCAGGAGCGATGCTGGTTGATATTGCCGCCACCGCCAGCGAGACCATGCTTGGCGATCCCGGCAAATACAGCGATGCCGGGGCCTGCTCGCTTCGGGTTCTGGCTAATAATGCTGATGAGTCTGACCGGACAATTTTTGCCGAATATCACGATGGCGGCTCCAGCACCGGGGCGTTTATGGTGCGCTGGCAAAACTGGAAATATGTTTATTATGCCGGATTGCCGCCACAGCTTTTTGATCTTGATAATGACCCGGATGAGACGAATGACCTAGCCGCCAGTGCCGATGCGCGCGCGCAAAAAGCCCGCGATGAAGGCGTGCGTCGGTTGCTGGAGATTTGCGATCCAGAGGAGGTGAACGAGCGTTGTTTTGCGGGCCAGAAGGCGCGTATTGCCGAACTTGGCGGGCGCACGGCCTGCCAGAATGCCTATCTTTTCAACCACACCCCAACGCCTTGCGAACAGGCCCTGATTATCGCCGCCAACAAGGATGTTGATCAACAATAGCGGCGGTTATTATTGAAATCAGGCAGCCGCAACGATCTTGTTCAGCATTGGGATATAGGTGCGGAATTCCGGGACCTGCAGATCGGTCTCTTTACTGGCCTCATCATAACGCCGCACCGCGATGATGGCTTTGAAATGAGGGTGTGCTTCAAATTCTGCGGCTTCGGCATCATCCATCGGGCCGCCCTGAAGGTTCAATGAATGCACCGATGCCTCTGACAATTTGTCAAAATACCCCTCCTCACGCGCGCATAGATAGCGTTTCGCCGCAACATGATCTCGGCAGCAATTCACCACCAGTTCAGGAAAGAACGGCGCCAGCACAGCAGCGCCAGCACGCTCATGCTGACGGTCGGTCTCATCTGCCATACACACCGTACCGGCAGCCAGCGGCTTGCCGATAAACTCACCGGTAAAATGCCCTATATCATGCAGCAGCGCGGCGGTAATCACGATCTCATCATGACCGTCCTGTGAGGCAAAATGCGCCGACTGCAACATGTGCTGGCCAATGGTGACGGGCTCACCCAGATATTCATCAGCGCCGCGCCGCTCAAAAATATCGCTTAAAAAGGGGATAATCGTTGCTGAATTGAGTTCTTTAGACATTTTTTACTTCCAGAATAGACCTGCTGCTTGGCAGTAGAACGGACGGTTGGGCGTTTGGTTTAGGACGTTGCTTCGGCTTCGGCCTCGCGTTCAATTTCAATTTCGCCACTCATAACTTTTTCAAACTTTGCGAAAAACATTTTCGCCAGCTTTTTGGCTGTACTGGTAATCAGTCTGCCACCAAGTTGAGCAAGTTTTCCACCCGTTTCTGCTTTCGCCGTGTAGCGCAGGATAGTGTTTTCGCCATCTTCGATTAGGTCAACATCGGCGCCGCCTTTGGCAAAACCTGCGATGCCGCCGTCGCCTTCGCCCGCAAGGCTAAATCCGTCTGGCGCATTGCTGGTATCCAGCGTCACACGGCCGCTGAATTTAGCTTTTACCGGTCCGACCTTCAAGGTTACTTTAGCGGTCAGTTCGGTATCGCTGTCCTTTATCAACTCCTCACACCCGGGAATGCAGGTTTTCAGAATATCAACATCATTGAGCGCTGCATAAACTTTGTCTTTAGATGCGGGGATGGTCAATTCATCAGCTAGTTCCATGCGGGTGGTCTCCTAATGGCACGGGAAAAATCCGGCCGTTGAAAAAATAAAGGGTTAAGCGTGGGCGTAAAATGACGGAAGCAACGCTTTGCTATCGGCGAGGTGGGGATGCACAGGATCACTTTCAATGGAAGCGATATAACACGTCTTCCCGATGAAATGAATATGCAGATGCAAATCAGCCATGGGCCACCTCGGCGCGGCGCGCGGCGCGATGCGTTTGCACGATTTCAGCCATGATTGAAAGCGCAATTTCCTCGGGTGTGACGGCGTTAATATGAACGCCGGCGGGTGAATGCACCTCAGCAATTTTCGCGGCATCAACACCGGCCTTTTCGAGTTTGGGCCGGTAGCTCGCAAACTTTCGACGACTGCCAACAAAGGCAACATAGTATCGCGGCATCGACAGCGCCGAAGTCAGCGCCGTAACATCGCCGGCCCCTTGCGTTGCAACAACGATATATCGCGAAGTGTTGGTTATGCTGGCCGCTTGAAGCGCGGGAATATCGGGGTGGACAATATCTACCTCAACCTCGCTATCGACCACGCCAGCCTTGCCGCAGATAACCCGGGTAAAGCCAAAACTGCTGGCAATTTGCATCAACGCTGTTGCCACCGGACCGCGGCCAAAAACCAAAAGCTCGGGCTGGGGGACGACCGGCTCAACGAAAATATCCATAGACCCTTTGCTGGGGCAGCCATTGCGCGCCAGCGTCACCATCATCTCATCACCGCTTTCATCCGCCAGCAGCTCTTCAGGGCGAAGACAAACGAGCGTCGCCTCACCGGTTTGAATCGCCTCCATCGCAGCTTTCCGAACGCTGGAAGTAACACACCCACCGCCAAGCCACCCCTCAGCAAATTCGCCATTTTCCAGAACAATAGCCTTCATTCCCGGTTTGGCAGCGGTTGAAGATAGCGTGCGAACAACTGTAGCGACCGCGTGCGGCGTGCCGGTTTTCTGTAGCTCTGCAGTTACTTTTTCCAGATTTGGTTTTGACGTTTTCATCACAACCTTTCCAATTCACCTTCAAGGTCGATCAAGCTTTGCAGGCTATTACACGGTGCAAAACAATCAAGATAGGGCAGCGCGGCCGCCATGCTCGCCGCCACCGGCGCGTAATCCTTCCAGCCCAAGAGCGGGTTCAACCAGATCACCTTGCAGCCTTTGCGCTTTAGCCGCGCCAGAGCGGCGCCAACCCGCTCGGATCCGGTTGTATCATATCCGTCCGACATGATGATCACGACACTGCGCCGCCCCAGCATACGTCCTGCATATTGGGCGTTGAACTGTTCAAGACAATGCCCGATCCGCGTGCCGCCGCCGAATCCCTGCGCCATCATCGACAACCGGTTTACCGCGCGCAGAGAATCATTATCGCGAAGCGCGTCGCTGACGTTCATCAAGCTGGTGTGAAACACAAAGGCATCAGCGCGCTGGTCAGCATCAATCAAACCGCGCAGAAATGCCAGAAACACGCGCGCATACAGTGTCATCGACCCGGAAACATCAAGCAGCGAAACCAGATGCATGGGCCGGTCAGGCCGCCGCCGCCGCAACAGTTGCACTGGCTCACCGCCACTGGAAACCGACCGGCGAATAATCCGCCGCAGATCAATCATTGATCCTTTACGCGCCGCCTTGCGCCGACGGGACCGCCGATAGCGGATCGCCTTGGCAATTCTTAGCGCTGCACGCTCGGCCATGTCACGATCTTCGGGGAGCAGGAATTCGCGCATATCCTTTTTGTTGGTATTCACAACATGTGTGGCGATCAGCTTGCCCTCACCGTCACTTTCAGCCTCACCTGTATTATCATTATCCGGTGTCTCGGCATCGCCGGAACCGCTTTCATCCTGTTGCGACATAAATTTCGACAGGTTTGAAAAGCTGTGCTTGTCAGGAGTAGCTTTGGCCGTCCGCGCATGTTCGTGGCGCATTTTTCCGGTATTCAGCCAGAATGCGTCAAACAGATCATCGAATTTGCCGAACCCGTCAACATCCGTGCTGCAGATAGCCTTTAAGGCAAGGCGAAGTTCATGCGGACTGCCAAGATTGAGAGCTGGCATACTGCGCAGCGCCAATTCGGTTTCGGGCATACCAACCGCCATCCCGTTATCGCGAAGATGACGGGTGAAATCGCCAATTCGTTCAACCGTAGTGGCGCGTGTTGGAAAGCGAGTGACCTGGCTCATAACCGATTATCCAGCCGTGCCAGCCAGCCGCTGGGATACCACGCGCGGAATAGCCGCTTGATCAGCCTCGGTCTTTAATAGCGCCACCAAAGACGCTTGCAACATCGCCGGATTCTCGGTCAGATCATTAAACCCCAGCCCGGACAGCGCCGCTGCCCAGTCCAGTGTTTCGGCAATGCCGGGTTTCTTTTCCAGATCTTCCTTGCGCAACGCCTGCACGAACCCGACAATTTGGGATGCCAGTTTCGGATTTAACTCAGGCCCCCGCTTGTCAAGGATGGCAAGCTCAGTCTGGCGATCAGGGTATGGCACAAAATTATAGATACACCGGCGGCGCAGCGCATCAGACAAATCGCGCGTTCCATTCGCCGTCAACACAACAATCGGGCGTGTGGTAGCGACAATCGTGCCCAACTCGGGGATGGTAATCTGAAAGTCGGAGAGGACTTCAAGAAGGAACGCCTCAAACTCTTCGTCGGCGCGGTCAATCTCGTCGATCAGCAACACCGGAGGTTTGGGTTGCTGGATGGCGCGAAGAAGCGGCCTTTCCAGCAGAAATTCGCGCGAGAAAATGCGGTCTTCGATCTCACCGGCTTTTGCCCCCGAATCAGCAGATGCACGGATTGATAAAAGCTGACGCTGATAATTCCATTCATAAATAGCCGCAGACGCATCGAGCCCCTCATAACATTGCAGGCGAATCAGCTCGGTATTTTCAATTTCGGCAAGCGTTTTGGCAATCTGCGTTTTACCAACGCCAGCATCGCCCTCAAGCAGAATCGGACGCTCTAAAGTGAGCGCGATATTAATCGCCATAGCAAGCTCGTCAGAAGCGACGTAGCCAGCCTGGTCGAGGTTTGATTTAAGGTCAGTCCAGTTCATCATAAGGCGGCAGGGAGCAAAGCCCCCTGCCGTTCCCCTGTGTTAGTCGTGAAGGCCGAGATTGTCAGCCGTCTTCCAGATCCGCCAATGGTCGTGTGGCATATGGCTCTGGGTCAGACCAAACGTGCGGAATGCATCATGCACTGCGTTTGAGAAGGCTGGCACACCGCCCACATTCGGGCTTTCGCCAACGCCTTTTGCGCCGATAGGATGATGGGGGCTCGGGGTGACGGTATGATCCGTCTCATAGTTTGGTGTTTCCCAAGCCGTCGGGATAAAGAAGTCCATCAACGTTCCCGTGGTCACATTGCCTTGCTCGTCATAGGCAATTTCCTGACCCATGGCGATCGCCAGCGCTTCGGTAAGTCCGCCATGGACCTGACCTTCGATAACCATCGGGTTAATCCGCGTGCCACAATCATCCAGCGCATAGAACTGGCGGATTTCGGTGGTACCGGTATCAACATTGATGTCCATCACGCAGATATAGGCCCCGAACGGATAGGTCATGTTCGGCGGGTCATAATAGCTGACAGCTTCCAGTCCCGGTTCAACGCCCGGCATGGCCTGATTGTAGGACGCAAAGGCGATTTCCTTCATCGTTTTGAAACGCTCAGGCGCGCCTTTTACGACAAACCGATCAACATCCCACTCCACATCATCATCATGCACTTCCAGCAGATAGGCTGCGATCATCTGCGCCTTGGCGCGGATTTTACGGCCAGCCATTGCTGTAGCAGCACCGGCAACTGGCGTTGAACGCGATCCATAAGTACCAAGACCGTATGGTGCGGTATCAGTATCGCCCTCTTCCAGCGTGATGTCTTCGGCAGGAATACCGATCTCTGACGCCAAAATCTGCGAGAAGGTCGTGGCATGGCCCTGACCCTGCGAGATGGTTCCAAGACGGGCAATTGCCGACCCAGTTGGGTGGATGCGGATTTCACAGGAATCAAACATGCCAAGCCCAAGAATATCACAATTCTTGACCGGACCTGCGCCGACGATTTCGGTGAAATGGCTCAATCCAATTCCCATCAATGTGCGGGTCTCACCACGGTTGAATGCCTCAAGCCGCTCTGCCTGCTCTTTGCGAAGACCATCATAATCGACAGCCGCCAAAGCTTTTGTCCACGCAGTATGGTAATCGCCCGAATCATATTCCCAACCAAGTGCTGACTGATAGGGAAACTGTTCTTTCTTGATGAAGTTCTTCATCCGCAATTCGGCAGCATCCATACCAAGCTTGATCGCCAGAATCTCGATCATGCGCTCGATGAAATAGGCAGCCTCGGTCACCCGGAACGAGCAACGATAGGCAACACCGCCCGGCGCTTTGTTGGTGTAGATACCGTCAACCTCAAGATAGGCGGTCGGGATATCGTAGGAGCCGGTACAGATGTTCATCAAGCCGGCCGGGAACTTTGTTGGGTCAGCACAGGCATCAAACGCGCCATGGTCGGCGGTTGTATGACAATGTAAGCCGGTGATCTTACCGTCTTTAGTGGCTGAAATCCGGCCCTTCATCCAGTAATCACGGGCAAAGGCTGTCGCCATCAGGTTGTCCGAACGATCTTCAACCCACTTCACCGGAACGCCGGTGACGATTGACGCTACGATTGAGCAGACATAGCCCGGGTAAACACCGACCTTGTTGCCAAAACCGCCGCCAATATCTGGCGAAATGACACGGATATTATGCTCGGCAATGCCTGAAATCAGCGAGGCAACAGTACGGACCGCGTGGGGTGCCTGAAATGTTCCCCATAACGTCAGCTTGCCATTGACCTTATCCATTGACGCCACACATCCACATGTCTCCAGCGGGCATGGGTGGGTACGATGGTAGTGGATCATTTCTTCGGCAACAACATCAGCCTCGGCAATCACGGCGTTGGTCTGATCCTTTTCACCAGCTTCCCATGTAAAAATATGGTTTGGATGCCGGCGTGGTCCGTGCGCGCCTTCCTTTTGGTCGGCAATGTCCTCACGCAGGATCGGCGCATCATCAATTTCTGCTTTGAACGGATCAACAAGAACCGGCAGCTCTTCATATTCGACCACAACCGCGGCAATACCATCAGCCGCAGCATAGCGGTCATCCGCAACTACAAACGCAACTTCCTGCGCCTGAAACAATACTTTGCCGTCGGCAAGTACCATTTGCTTGTCACCGGCCAGTGTTGGCATCCAATGCAGTCCCAGCGGCTCCAGGTCGGCAGCCGTCAGAACCGCATGCACACCCGGAATGGCCATTGCAGCTTCGGTGTTGATCGACTTCACCCGGGCATGCGCATAGGGCGAGCGAACAAAGTCACCAAACAGCATTCCCTTCATCTGGATGTCATCAACATAATTGCCTTTCCCTTGCGTAAAGCGAGCATCCTCGACCCGCTTGCGCGAAGTGCCTAGGCCACTAAGCGCAGCAATACGTTCTTCTTTAGGAGGGGTTGACTCGTTCATTACGCAGACTCCTTCATCTCATTCATTTTCGCCGCAGCGGCTAAAATAGCTTTCACAATATTCTGATACCCGGTACAGCGGCAAAGATTGCCAGCGATACCAAAACGAACTTCGTCCTCGGTCGGATTGGGAATTTCCTGCAACAACCGATGCGCGCGGGTGATCATTCCGGGGGTACAATAACCGCACTGCAAACCGTGATGCTCTTTGAACATCTCTTGCAATACATGCAGGCTATCCGGTGTGCCCAGCCCCTCAATCGTGGTGATTTCAGCGCCATTGGCCTGTGCTGCAAACACTGTGCAGGATTTAACCGACATGCCATTCATATCAATAGTGCAGGCACCGCAATGCGATGAGCTGCACCCAATGTGCGGGCCGGTAATGCCCATCTCTTCACGCAGCGCATGAATCAACAGGGTCCGCGGCTCAGTCAGCAGATCAACGTCCTTACCATTTACATTCAGCTTAATATGCATCTTTTCCATACTGAACTCCTCTCTATGCACGCGACTTGGCGCTGTGGATGGCCTTTTTAATAATAATTCCAGCCACATATTTTTTGAAATCTACCGGACCGCGTGTATCCGCAACCGGATCAGAGGCCCCAACTGCTGCTTTGACGGCCGCGTCAATCGACGCGTCATCCAAGGTGCTACCCACCAGAATATCGACCGCTTCGGCGCAATATACAGGGGTGTCGGACAGGTTGGTCAACGCGATGGAAGCAGCACTGCATGTACCGCCTTCAACCGTTAGCAGAACACCGGCAGCTGCGGTGGCATAATCACCAATCTTGCGCTTTTGCTTTTCATAGGCGTAGCCGCCGTCTGCTGCCGCAAAGGAAATAGCTGTCAGAATTTCATCTTCCTCACGCGCGGTAAAATAGGCAGCCTCATAAAAATCACGGGCAGCTACAGTGCGGGCCCCGTTCGGGCCGGTCAGATGATAGGTTGCATCCAGCGTCTGCATCAGGCCGGGCATGTCATTGGCCGGGTCACCGTTGGCAACATTGCCGCCAATGGTTCCAACATAGCGAACCTGCGGGTCGGCGATTTGCAACGATGCCTCACGAACCAGCGGAGCGGCCTTAGCCAGCGTATCACTGGTAATCAGCTCGTGCTGGGTTGTCATTGCACCAATGGTCACCACGCCATCTTGCAGCGAAATGCCCTTCAGCGTCTCAACAGCTGCAAGGTCGATAAGATGAGAGATGTCGGTTAGGCGCTGTTTCATGACTGGAATAAGGCTGTGGCCCCCGGCGATAACACGCGCATCATCCCCCCATTCGGCCAACAGACTGACGACACCGTCAACAGTTTCTGGCCGGTGATAATTAAAAGCACTTGGAATCATACGAAATTCTCCCTTTATTATTACATGCCTGATTGCGTCAGGCTCGAAAGCACTCTTGGTTGGCAATACTCTTCGGAATTGATCTATTTTTTAAACATTTAATCGCTAGGAAATATCTAAGGAATGATCAAACGCTGAATAAGATATTTCGAATGTTAACGGTTATAAGATACAAAACACTACGCCTAATTTTGGAAAAACAAAAAACCAATTTGATTCGGTCGAGCTAAGTGGGTCAAATTTGTCCGGCCAATAATCACGAGGCCGATAACAACGCGGCCAATGATCACGCGATAGCTATTTGCCTTCTGACCAGAAATCTGCTGTAACAATACGACGTCGTAAATCTACCAATTTGTCGCGCCTATCGCCGACCTTTCATCACCACGCCACAAACCGCATCAGGCATCCGTAAAATCAGGTACCGACCACATATATTATGGAAATTCCCGCCTCAAAATCTGCATCAAACAATACACATGCAACCAATGTTGTACCAGCATCTAAATTCATCGAGGATTTGGCTGTTGGCATGGTGTTCAAAACTCAGGCGATCAGCATTGACGCGCCCGCTATTCGTGAATTCGCCCGCCAGTTTGATCCGCAGCCCTATCATCTTGACCGTGAGGCCGCCGAAGCATCATTGTTCGGCGGGCTGTGCGCCAGTGGCTGGCATGTGTGCGCCGTAATGATGCGGCTTTTATCGGACTGTATGGCCGAATCCGGGGGTGCGCTTGTCGGCAATGATCAGGTTCCGTGGTTGCAGTGGCGCAAGCCGGTCTTTGAAGGCGATCTGATAAGCGCGACAATTACCGTTTCGGCCTGCGATAATTTGAGCGCTGATGATTTGAACGGATCGGTTTCCTGCAAAATCGTTGTGCATAATCAGAATGATGAAACAGTTATGAAATTGCTAAACGTGTTGAGTGTTGCAAAACGCTCTTCTGCATCAACGCCAACTGGCGGGGCAGATGCCAAAGGCGGGGCGCTGGCCAAAGGGCGGGACGCATGACAGAGCAACGCTATCTTCGGTCGCGCTGGTTTGAAGATATCCCGGTTGGCGAGTTCCATGTGTTTGGAAGCTATACTTTCAGCGAACAGGAAATCATTGATTTTGGGAAGCTATACGCCCCGCAATCCTATCATACCGACCCTGAAGCGGCGCTGGATACGCGCCACCGCGGCCTGATCGCCTCAAACTGGCATGTATGCGCGGTCTGGATGCGTCTGATGGTCAGCTATATGGAAAATTACGCCCTTGGCGTTGAGGATGGGCGGCGCAACGGGGCTGGCCTCGGCATTGAGGATCTTGAGGTGTTTACGCCGGTACGCCCGGGCCACACGCTGATTTATTCGCACGAGATTATTGAGAAAACAGACAAGATTATCCGCGATAAATGGGGGGTTATTCGGAGCCGCAACGAAGCGGTGAATAACCGGGGCGAGCTGGTGTTACGCTTTTATGTGGATATTCTGGCCGAGCGCGACCCGGCAAAACTGTAAGCGGATATTTGGAGTTGAAAATGCCGAACCCGAGTCAGCTGGAGCCGCGCCACCTAGTAGAAGACGAAACCAGCGAAATCATCGAGATGGCGCTGTCTGATCACACCAGTTTCGCGCAAATTGAAGCTCTGTATGGCCTGAAAGAGAAAGAGGTGAAGGCACTGATGCGCTCAAATCTGAAAAAAGGTAGCTATCAGGCGTGGCGCAAGCGGGTCCGCAAATTTTCTGACCGCAGAGAAAATTACAAATAATGCGGCCCCAAATGGCGTAACCCGAATAGCGTAACACGAATGGCGTAACCCGAATGGCGTACACCAAAACAGTTAGAGTCAACCGGTGAGCTTCAACCGGTGAG
>JAACDV010000056.1 GCA_009936825.1 Bacteroidota bacterium
AATCAACGTGATGCTCTCGCCCGCACTGGCAACGGCGATGTCGGTTGTTATCGTCATTTTGCTGCTGACCTTCCTTGTGACTTCTGCTGATAGTGCCGTGTTGATTATCAACACCATCGCTGCTGCCGGAGATGCCTCGCAAAAGGGTTATGCACATATCGTGCTGTGGGGGTCTGCCCTAACGCTGGTTATCGGTGTTTTGCTGGTGGTTGGCGGGCTTTCCGCGATTAACACGGCGATGATTATCGGTGCCCTGCCATTTTCAATGGTCATGGCATTGATGGGAGTCTCGCTGGTCAAAGCAATTGTCCGCGATACGATGCGCGCCAAGGAGCAAAATTCCCCCTCGGCAGAACAAAACGAATAGGCGCCTCTTGAATCGATACCACTTGAATCGATACCACTTGAATCGATAGCACTGGGTTCGATAGCACTGGGTTCGATACCACTAGGTTCGATAGCACGATTGGGAACGCCATCTCGGGCAGGTATAGGGGGTATTTGTAAATGCCCCCTATACTGTTTGCACTAAAAGTGAAAAGCGACAATGATGCAGTCGATAATGATGCAGTCGATAATGATGAGCGTCTATCTCAGGGGGATGGCCCTTTTTCGGGTTATGACATGAAATGGCAGGGACCGATTTCCTACAATCGATTGAGACAAATTTTGCGAACGCCGTTGCTTATCTAAACAAAACACAGCCTGACAACCAGATTGACGCTGACCTTGCCACCAAAATCATGGCGGCCAATTCCACCTATGTGGTTCGCTTTGGTGTCCGGCTTCGTAACCGGCTTTTTACTTTTACCGGATATCGTTCGGTTCACTCCGAACATTTTGAGCCGGTTAAAGGCGGTATTCGGTTTGCCCCGAACGTAAATCAGGATGAAGTCGAAGCTCTTGCCGCGTTGATGAGTTACAAATGCGCTCTTGTCGAAGTTCCTTTTGGCGGCGCAAAAGGCGGCCTGATTATTGATCCACGCGAATGGAACGAAGCCGAACTTGAGCGGATTACGCGCCGGTTTACCCAAGAACTTGCCAAGCGCGATCTTATTCACCCCTCGCAAAACGTCCCTGCCCCCGATGTTGGAACGGGTGAGCGCGAAATGGCGTGGATGGCGGATGAATATAGGCGTCTGAACCCGGCCGAGCTGAATGCATGGGCCTGCGTTACCGGCAAGCCTGTTAGTAAAGGCGGCATTGCGGGCCGGGTTGAGGCTACAGGGCGCGGCGTTCAATATGCTCTTCGCGCCTTTTTTGATCATCCGGCGGACGTTGCCAAGACAAACCTTTCCCCGGGTCTGGCCGGAAAGCGGATCATTGTTCAGGGACTGGGCAATGTTGGCTATCACGCCGCGTTGTTTTTATCGCGTGAAGACGGGGCGCTGATCACCCATGTGCTGGAGCGCGATGGGTGTGTCGTGAATGAAAAGGGCATCGATATCGCCGCTTTAGAGACGCATATTGTCACAAGCGGCAGTGTAAAGGGCTTTCAGGGGTTTCAAGAAAGTGGAATCGAAATGCTGGAAGTTGACGCCGACATCCTAATTCCGGCAGCAATGGAGCGGGTGATTACCAAGGCCAATGCGCCGCGCATCAAAACGCCCTTGATCATTGAGGCGGCGAACGGACCGGTATCATCCAATGCCGACGCCATCCTTTGTCAGCGCGGCGTTGTGATTATCCCCGATCTATACGCCAATGCGGGCGGGGTGACGGTCAGTTATTTTGAATGGATAAAAAATCTCAGCCGGATCCGGTTCGGGCGCATGCAACGCCGCGCCGAGGAAAGCCGTTTTACCGCGCTGATCGCCGGAATTGAATTGCTGACCGGCAAAAGCTTTCCTGAAGATCTGGCCGCCAAAGCTATCGAAGGCGGCGATGAAATTGATCTGGTTCGTTCAGGATTGGAAGACACAATGCGAGATAGCTACCGGGTAATCAGCGATGTGTGGAATTCCGAGAAGGGTGTTCCTGACCTGCGCACAGCCGCGATGATGGTTGCCATCGGGCGCATTGCACAAGGTTATCAGACAATCGGATTATAAAAAATCAGCCACGATAAGCCTCAGGCCGTCAAGCATCCAC
>JAACDV010000057.1 GCA_009936825.1 Bacteroidota bacterium
CAGAAAGCATCCGGGCGCACCCGCCGCCAACAAAATTTCGATGTTTCGGTGGGTTCTATCACTGTCCAAAACATGAATAACCGGCAGCACAACTGGCCCGGGAGTTTTGAACATTTTGTGGAATTCATCACGTTTCATGGCAGAAGAATAAGTTGATTTGTTTGATAACAAAAATTTATACTTCAAATGAATGGATATGAAATGGAAATAGTTCGATTATGGCCCACATCAACTTACCAACCGATCTTCTGCGCACATTTGTGACCGTAATCGAGGTGGGAAGCTACACCTATGCGGCGACGCTTCTGGGGCGCACCCAGCCCGCAATAAGCCTGCAAATCAAACGCCTTGAAGAGCTGGTTGATCAGCCACTGATCGTGCGCAAGGGTCGCCATGTTGTGCTGACTGAGCGTGGGGAATTACTGATTGATCAGGCGCGTCAGATTCTGCGCCTGAACGATATCGCGGTGAGCCAGTTTGACCGCTATTCTGAAAAAAGCTCGTTGCGGATCGGGTTGCCTGTCGATTACGGGGTTCGCATGCTGCAATCATCATTGACGCGGATTGTGCAGAAAAACCCCAATATCAAAATGGACATCCGGTGCGATTTGTCGAACAATCTGATAGCGGGGTTGCACAAGGATGAGCTGGATATTGCGGTGGGACTCTATCCTGGCAATGATCAGCAATTCCTCTATCGTAGCTGGCTGGAAAAGCCTGTTTGGGTTGCCGCATCCGGTTTGGATGTGCGCAATTTGGAAGAATTGCCGCTGGTCACGCATCCTTATGGCTGCATTTATCGCACGCGGATGACCGAGGCGCTGAAACAGGCAGAGCGCCGGTGGCGTGTGGCTTTTTCCAGCCCGGGGATCGGCAGTATCCAGCAGGCTATTCTGGATGGATTGGGCGTTTCCTGCCTAACCGGGCCAACCATGCTGGATGGTATGGAACGCCTGCAATCAGATTATGGTTTGCCGCCGCTGGAGCCGCTACATATTGGCTTGTTTTATCGACAAACACGCCTGAGGCAGGATGGGCATCACATCGTCAATGAAATAGAGCTTACCCTAAAACAAGCACTGACCTGATGCTCATGAATATGCTGATCTGATGCTGGCCTATATACTGGTCCATATAATAGTATAAAGAATATTTATAGAATTATGCACACGATAAGTTTCCATTACGATTTCATATGCGTTAACATGGTTTCTTCACACGAATAAATTACAGGCAAACACCCTAAAACTATCGCAGAACTATCGCAGAACTATCGTAAAAATATCGAAAAAAAATCGTGTTTGATATTGTGTAAAATGACCTCTCCTACTTTTGTAGGAGCCAAGATCTGGGAGATTAAAAATGACCGACTCAGTAAATAATAAAATTTACAGCAAACCAAGCCGCCGCCATGTCCTGAAGATGGGTGGAGCCGCGGTTCTGGCCACGCCATTTGTTAGTCGCGCATGGGCGCAGACGACGGAAATTAACATGCTGGCCTGGTATGGTCATGGCGAGCCAGACATGGTTGCCGAATATGAAGCTGCGAATAACGTAAAATTCGTGCCGAAATACTACGCTGGTGGTGACAATATGCTGGCGTTGATTGCGCAATCACCTCCGGGCACTTACGACATCATTCTTTCGGACGCAGAATTTGTGCAGCAGCTGAATGCGGCTGGCTACATTGATCCACTTGATGCTGCCGATTATCCGTTTGACGATATGCTGCACGAAGATTTCAAGCAATTTCCGGGTCACTGGGCCGATGGCAAGCTCTATTCGATGATGTTGCGTGGCGGTCATCTGGGTGTGTCATACAACAAGAATGCCGTGAGCGAGGAAGAAGCACAGAGCTTCTCATGTTTCTGGAAGCCTGAGTTAAAGGGCAAAGTTGGCCATTTTGACTGGCACCTGCCAAGTCTTGGCATGATGAGCCTTTATAACGGCAATGGCGCCGGTCTTTGGGACCTTGATGATGCGAAATGGGAAGCGGTTCAGGAAACCACGCTTGGTTTGCGCAATCAGATTGGTGGCTTCTTCGATTATGGCGGCACGTTTAACGGC
>JAACDV010000283.1 GCA_009936825.1 Bacteroidota bacterium
AAGACGACGGCAGATTTTTTGGCGATGATCTGGATGAAATTGACGCGCAATTGGCCGCGCATCAGGAAAAGATGCTGGACAATCATTTTGCCGCGCTGGTGACCAGTGTCGCAAAGTCCAAGGCAGACATTTATGTTGAGGGGCGCAAAGCCACCATTCCGTTCAAGCTGGCGTTTTGGGCCTATCCCCCGCGTGATAAAGAGGGTATACGCCCGCAGCCGCTAACAGACCTCCGTGATGCGCTGTCGGTTGGTGACATTGTGATGGTGCAACCGCCCACCGCTACGCCGGATCTTATCCGTGACGGGTTTCAGCCTGCGCCCGAAGATTTTGCGCTTTCCCAGCGCCCGCTTGTTGAAGGGGCTATTGTTGCGCTTGACCCCCATACCGGCAGGCTATTGGCGATGACCGGCGGTTATAATTACCGTGATTCAGAATTTAACCGCGCGGTTCAGGCAATGCGCCAGCCGGGTTCGGCCTTTAAGCCGTTTGTGTATCTGGCGGCGCTGGATCAGGGGTATAATCCGACCACCCGCATTCTGGATGCGCCGTTGGTCGTTGATCAGGGGCTGGGCAAGCCGAAATGGAAGCCTGCCAACTATACGCGGCGGTTCTATGGGCCTTCGATCATGCGTGTCGGAATTGAAAAATCCCGCAATCTGATGACCGCGAGGCTGGCGATGAATTTGGGCATGGAAGAAATTCAGGACTATGCCAAAAAATTCGGTCTGAACGATAATCTGCCGCCTTTGCTGTCGATGTCACTTGGGGCTGGTGAGACAACACTGATCCGTCTGACCGCGGCTTATGGAATGCTGGTGAATGGCGGCAAAAAGATAACTCCCAGTCTGATTGACCGTATTCAGGACCGCCGCGGCGTCACGATCTACCGCCATGATGACCGTGAATGCGGTGCCTGTATTGATCCTAATGGCTGGTCCGATCAACCTGTTCCCGAACTGGCTGATACGCGCGAACAGCTAACCTCGCCAGCTTCGGCATTTCAGATGGTATCAATGCTGGAAGGCGTGGTGAAACGGGGAACCGGCCGCAAGATTTCCAATCTCGATCTGGTGGTGGCCGGCAAGACCGGAACCACAAATGACAATACAAATGGCTGGTTTGTTGGCTTTACACCGGACCTGGCGATTGGCGTTTTTGTTGGGTATGACACGCCGCGCCCCCTTGGTAAGCGCGAGACAGGATCGACCGTTGCAGTGCCTATCTTTGGTGATTTTCTAGCGGCTGCCTATGCAGGCCAGCCGGTCATTCCTTTTCGCCGTCCGGCTGGGGTGAGCATCATTCCCGTGCATTCCGAAACCGGTGAGCGCGTTCTTCCCAACCATGAAAAAGCGATTTTTGAGGTGTTTAAGCCCGGTCAACGGCCCGGCGGCGTTTTGATTGATGTTCCGGGCAGCACAGCGAAATCCGCCAGTGGCGACGAAATCGTGACCCCGGGCCTATTCTAGGGCGGGTCCATCATACTATCATCACATCTTGGGGCACATCTTGGGGCCACATATAGGCGTCGGGGGAGGCATCCTATGGGCTTTGGCCTTGTCACCTCATCACCGGCAGGCTACCAATGGGCGCAGGCGTCCAATGCCAGCGCAGCAACTAAAGATCAGGACCATTATGCAAGCTGAAACGCATGCCCATATTGAAACCATCAAAACCGCGATTGATCTGCTTCGCAAGCACGTCAATTTTGACGTGGCGTCCGCGCGCCTTGCCGAGCTGGAGGCGCTAAGTGCCGAAGGTGATTTCTGGAATGATCAGGCAACCGCGCAAGAGGCAATGCGTGAGAAAAACAAGCTTCAGCATCAGATAAGCAGCATCACCGCCCTGCAAAGCGAGCTGGATGATGCGGCCGAGCTTATTGAGCTTGGTGAGATGGAAGGTGACAGCGAAATCGTGGAAGAGGCCGAGGCGGCAATCTCCGCTTTGGTCCAAATTGCCGAAAAACGACAGCTAGAAAGCCTGTTATCGGGTGAGGCTGACGGCAATGACTGTTTTCTTGAAGTTCATGCCGGTGCTGGCGGAACCGAGGCGCAAGACTGGGCAGCGATGCTGGTTCGCATGTATAGCCGGTGGTGTGAGCGCCGCGGGTTCAAGCTGGAAATGATTCAGGAAAGCGCCGGTGAAGAAGCCGGAATAAAGTCTGTTACCATGCGCATTGAGGGCGATAACGCCTATGGCTGGCTGAAAACCGAGTCAGGTGTTCACCGGCTGGTCCGGATATCACCTTATGACAGCTCGGCGCGCCGGCATACCAGTTTTGCCAGCGCGTGGGTGTATCCCGTGGTTGACGATAATATTGAAATTGAGATTGAGGATAAGGACCTTCGCGTTGATACCTATCGCGCTTCGGGCGCCGGCGGCCAGCATGTTAACAAAACGGATTCAGCCATTCGGATCACGCATCTGGCAACCAATATCGTCGTGCAATGCCAGAATGACCGATCACAGCATCGCAACCGCGCAACGGCAATGAACATGCTGAAAGCCCGACTTTATGAGCTTGAGCTTCAAAAACGCGAAGATGCAGCGAATGACGCGGCTGCGGGTAAAACCGATATCGGCTGGGGCAATCAGATCCGTTCCTACGTTCTGCATCCCTATCAGATGGTCAAGGATTTGCGCACGAACGTCGAAAAAGGCAACGCCAATGGCGTTCTGGACGGTGATCTGGATGATTTTGTTGAGGCAAGTCTGGCCGCACGCGTCGGGACCAATCAGGACGGCTAGCCCCTACCTCAACGAGCATCAACGGGGATCAAACAGCATTAACCGCTGCCAAAACTTCGGCCGCGTGACCGTCGATCTTTACCTTTGGCCAGACCGCCGCAATCTTGCCCTCGCCATCAATTAGGAAGGTGGCGCGCTCGACGCCCATAAAAACCTTTCCATACATTGATTTTCGCCCCAGACACCGAATTGCTCGCAGATATCACTGGCATCATCAGCGCCGAGATGGCAGGTCAGCCCATATTTGGCGCGGAATTTCGCCTGTTTGG
>JAACDV010000284.1 GCA_009936825.1 Bacteroidota bacterium
AAGAAAAAGAAAAAGAAAAAGCCATGGGAGGGGGGAGGTCCCCCATGGCTTGATGAGTATTTAATTGTTGCGATCTACATTAAAAAGACGTCATTAAGGAAAATATAATTCTAATTTTAATAATAATAATATAAGCTTCATAATTATGAGCCAGATAGAAGAAATCAAAGCGTTTGTGATGGTTGTCGAAACCGGCAGCCTCACCCAAGCAGCTGACCGGCTGGGGATAGCTGTATCCGCAGTCAGTCGCCGATTAAAGGATTTGGAAATCCGCCTCAGAGCGCCCTTGATTCAGCGCACCACACGCCGGATGTATCTGAATGAGGTCGGCCAAGGGTTTTATGAGAGGTGTAAAATTGTACTCGAAGAGCTGGAGGCCGCCCAGCAAGAAGTGCTAAATTCTGGTGGTGGGATTGCCGGTGTTTTGCGGATCAGCGCGCCGCTTTCATTCGGTGTCACGCATATGTCATCGGCGATTGCGCAATTCATGCATGCGCACCCCGATGTCCGCATCGAAACCGATCTGTCGGACAAGCGGGTTGATCTGGTTGCCGAGGGTTTTGATCTTGCCATTCGCATCGGAATTCTTTCGGATTCCAGCCTGATTGCAAAGAAAATTTCGACAGTGCGCAACATTCCATGTGCCGCACCTGATTTTCTGGCGCGTTATCCGGCGATAACCAAGCCCGAGGATTTGGAGAACGCGCCGGCGCTGGTTTATTCAAACGAAAAAACCCCGAATGACTGGCGCTACATTGCTCCGAACGGCAAACCCGGGGTTCTTCGCGTTGCGGCGCGTCTATCTGCCAGCAATGGGGATGTTCTGCGCGAGGCGGCGATTGCGGGACTTGGGTTTACGTGCTTGCCGAATTTTCTGCATTATGACGCCATCAATAGCGGCTTGTTGCAACCTGTGCTGACCGATTATGAATGGCTGCAATATGATGTGCATGTGGTCTATCCAAAGACCACGATTCTACCAAAGCGAACGCGGGCTTTTGTTGATTTTATGTCAACGCGCTATGGTAAGGACCCCTACTGGAACAAGATTCAGCCGCAACCAAACATTGCCTCATAGAAATGTGATTTGTGATCAGGGCTTAAATGTAGCTACGCTTTCACATGTCTAATTCTGATCATCATAAGATAGATTATATCGAATTCGCCTCTGTCGATCTGGCGCATAGCAAGGCTTTTTTCGAGGCGGTATTTGTCTGGCAATTTGAAGATTTTGGCCCAGATTATACAGCTTTTTCCGAGGGGGCTGGTTTTTCCGAAGGGGCTGGTTTTTCCGAGGGGGCTGGTTTTTCCGAGGGAATTGGCATGTCCGGTGGATTTTACCGCGCGGCATTGTCATCCAAGGCAGAAGATGGCGCCGCTTTAATCGTGTTCTACAGCGATGATCTTGTGGCAACTGCCAAGCTGATAGCAGCGCATGGTGGTACGATTGTTAAACCGATTTTCAGTTTCCGGGCGGTCGCCGGTTTCACTTTACCGAACCGATGGGAAATGAATTCGCCGTTTGGTCGGACGTGTAACGCCCCTGCTATCTGGTCCTAGGTTTTAATAGCGGGTCCGAGGTTTTGTTAACAAGTATTTTGTTAGTCTGTTTTAGGGACAGAGCTTGAGGGTGGACTTCCTTGCATCTACGGGTAAATATCGGCACATTTCAGGGGTAGAGTTCCTCGTTATGCGTCAAGGGAGATGTTGGCCGTGATTTTTCGTCAGCTTTTTGATTCGATTTCCTCAACCTATACTTATCTGCTAGCCAGCCGGATGGGCGGCGAGGCGTTGTTGATCGATCCGGTGTTTGAAAAGACGGATCGTTATATAGTGTTGCTGGAAGAACTCGATCTAAAGCTTGTCAAAGTGGTGGACACGCACGTTCATGCCGATCATATCACCGCGATGGGCGCGCTGCGTGACCGCACAAACTGTGTGACAGTGATGGGCGAACAATCGCCGGTTGATGTTGTCTCGATGCGCGTTTCTGATGGCGAGCGGGTCACCATCGAAGGTCTTGCAATGACAGCGATGCACACCCCCGGCCATACTGACGACAGCTATTGTTTTCGCATGGATGACCGGATTTTCACTGGTGATACCTTGTTGATTCGTGGAACTGGCAGGACCGATTTTCAAAATGGAGATGCCGGCCAGCAATATGATTCGCTGTTCAACGGCGTGCTTACGCTTCCCGACAGCACTTTCGTTTATCCAGCGCATGATTATAAGGGGGATACCGTGTCGACAATCGGCGAGGAAAAATCCTGTAACCCGCGTCTGCAGGTGCCGTCGCGCGACGCCTATATTGAGTTGATGAGCACCTTAAAACTGGCTAACCCTAAAATGATGGATGTGGCGGTTCCAGAAAATATGAAGATGGGGCTAGACCTTGATCGTCAGAACGAAGTCCCCGTCATTACCCCCGAAACGGTGATTAAGAGTAATGCTGACGGCATGCTGCTGGTTGATTTGCGTGAGGAGGGTGAGCGTGTGAAATCGGGTGTTATTCCGGGATCTCTGCATGCACCTTACAGCGCGCTGGACCAGCATCTAGCGGTGTTGGAACAGGCTGGTGATAAAAAAATTGTCTTTTATTGCGCGGTTGGCGAGCGGTCTGCTATGGCGGTTAATATCGCGACGGACCGCGGGCAAGGTGCTTATGCGCATATTCCGGGCGGCTTTGTCGCTTGGACGCAGGCTGGCGGGAATATTGCCCGTGCTTAGCGGTATCTAGGACCCTTTGATAAATGGTGGATTCGACAAAATTTCAATCCCCGGACCGGTTGCACTATGATGTGGTGATTGTAGGCGGTGCGATGATTGGCTCATCGGTGGCTTGGTTCCTGTCTGCTAATCCTGATTTTGATGGCCGGATTCTGGTTGTTGAGCGCGATGGCAGTTACGAGAACAGCTCTACCGGGCACACCAACAGTTGTATGCGCCAGCAATTTTCCAGCGCGTTGAACATCCAGATATCACAGTTTGGTGCCGAGTTTGTTCGTAATTTTCGGGACCAGATGGGTGGCGGTGAGGATGTCCCGGACATTCACACTCACTTTTTTGGATATATGTATCTTGCCGCTGATGAGGGTCTTGCAAATGCGCTGCGAGAGGCCAGCGCGTTGCAGGTGAAATGTGGGGCCGGAACCAAGTTGATGACCGTCGAGCAAATCGCCAAGGCCTATCCGTTCTATCATCTCGATGATATTATTCTGGGAAGTCATAACCTTCGTGATGAGGGTTACTTTGACGGCGGGACCATGTTCACATGGCTTGGTAAATCGGCCCGCGCAAACGGGGTGACCTATTTGTTGAACGAAGTGGTCGGCATTGATGTAAATGCTGGCCGCGTTACCGGCGTGCGACTTGCTAGCGGTGAGACGATTGCAACGGGAATGTTGGTCAATGCATCTGGCCCGCGCGGTGCAAAAACCGCGGCAATGGCCGGTCTGCAAATTCCGGTTGAACCGCGTAAACGCTACACTTTTATTTTCGATTCTGCGGTTCCGCTGGGCGGTGATCTGCCGCTGACGATTGATCCATCAGGAATACATTGCCGGACCGATGGGCTGTATTTCATGGCAGGATGCGCGCCAGAAGAGGATTACGCCGTCGATTATGATGATTTTGCGCTTGATCACGATATTTGGGAGGAAAAAATATGGCCAGCGCTGGCCAACCGGATTCCAGCTTTTGAGGCCATCAAGCTGATTAGTAGCTGGGCCGGGCATTATGCTTATAATACGCTAGATCAGAACGCCATCATCGGAGCGCATCCGGACTTGCCGAATTTCCTTTTTGTGAATGGGTTTTCCGGCCATGGATTGCAACAATCTCCGGCGATGGGACGCGGAATCAGCGAGCTAATCACCTACGGAGAATTCCGTGAGCTGGATATGTCCAGATTAGGGGTTGAACGGATTATCAACAATGATCCGTTGATTGAGCGCGCCGTCATCTAGCAGGGCTCCTGCCGAAGCTCAAAAACCAATCATCGTTCAGGCCGTGTAAAATATATTTCGGTAGTAACCAGACGACCATCGGCGAAATGCGCTGCCAGATTGTGGAATCTATCTGGCAGATTCCGGGCATTATTGGCGGGACCACTATCGGTCATGCGTGCCAGAGAGGCGGCTGCATTACCGGTCTCATCATACTGCGCAAACAGTGAGAATCCGGCAGCCTCGGCAACCTCGCTATAGACGTCAACACGCTCAACCGCGCTAACCGATGCATCAGGGGCCCATGGCAGCGGAAAAACGATTGTGGTGTTATCATCACTGTTACAATCATCACTGGACCCCTCATTATTGGCCCCCTCATTTGGTGGGCGCATTATGTCATAAATGCCAAAGATTCCGCCCACGCGCAGCACCCGAAATGCCTCTGCCATCAGCTTTGATGTATCGGCGATATTCATCCCGACATGCATCATCATCACCGCATCAAACGCTCCTTCATCAAAGGGCAGGTCCAGAATGCTGCCTTGATAAAGCGATACAGCGTCAGACAGACCGGTTGTCGCGGTCAACTGGCGCCCCGCATTAATAAATTCGCCGGTTAAATCAATGCCGCTGACATGACATTTGTTTTCTGATGCGATAATGCGTGCTGGCCCGCCGGTTCCGCAACCAAGGTCCAGAACGCGAGATCCGGGTTTGAACTTCATTCGTCCGGCAAAACGCCGTGTGGCAACAATGCCGCCAACGTGAAATTCATCAAAAGGGGCCAACGCCTCAGCGGTGATTTCAGCGCTGGTAGTGCCGCGTTTGGCCAACGCACCCAGAATGCGGTCAGCAAGACCGGGCGCGCCGTAATGGGTCTGGATTGCGGCATCAAGTATCATCGTCAAGGGTCCAATCCTTGCCAGAGTTAACAGAGAATCTAGTCTTTGATAGCCGGCCAGTCTTTACCGGCAAGCAAATCATAGTCTATCCATGGACGGCATTTATTTACATCCCCTACGGCGATTGTATTAACGCGGGCAATACTAATAATGCGCGGACCGGCGATATCGTGCTGCATTAAAAATCACGCTGACCAGACCAACGCAATAGCAACAGCAAAGTCGCCGCCATGAAGATGATACGGAACAGGTTTTCTGATACCGCCCTTCGCGTCGGCGCCCTTGCCACGATTAGTTATGCGCTAAATTACAGCTTTCAACTGGTTGATATTTTTTGGGTGGCGCGGATTGGTCTTGGTGCGTCGACGGCGATTGCGGTTGTTTCCTCCATTCTGTTTCTGATTTTCTCGGCGAATGAAATTATTGGCGTTGGAAGTTTGGCGATGTTCAGCCAGAGTTTTGGGGCTAAAAAGCTCGACCAGCTTAGCCGGATTATCCTGCAGACATTATTGTTGAAACTGGCTGTAGGAGTGGTCACGATATTGTTGTTTCCGGTCGCGATTTTTATCGCCCTCCGGTATTACGGGCTAACACCCATTGAAATGACCTATGTGCGCGAGTACGCGTCGATTATCTGGGTGGTGCTGATCTTGCTGCCATTTGTGACGACGCTGATGACCGCGTTGCGCACCACCGGACAGGCTGTTGCGCCAACGGTGATTTCCATATTGGCGCTGGTGATAAATGCGGTATTGAACCCGGTTTTGATCTTTGGTTGGGGCAGCATTCCAGCAATGGGAGTTGCTGGCGCGGCATGGGCAACGCTGGTTGCCGAGGGGTTTGGTGTTGTTGTGGGCGTGATACTGCTGGCAAGGAATCAAGTTGGATTAAAGGTTTTTAGGGGGCGGAATTTCGGCTGGGCCCCTGATCTTTACTGGCCGCTGTTGACCATTGGACTGCCAGCGGCAGGGGTAGTTGTTCTTTATAATAGCGAGTTGGCTTTTCTAACGGCGCTGGTTGCAAGTTTTCCTAGCGCTGTCAGTGATGGTTTTGGCATTGGTGCCCGGATTTACGGGTTTTTGTTTTTTATAAATGTTGGCCTTTCGCTGGGCGTATCGGTGGCGGTGGGTCAGGCTATCGGCGCCAAAGATCCGAAGGCAGTTTGGGACGGTATCACTTGGGTAATTGCCGTTATTCTGGGCGCGCTGACTTTGATGTCGGCGGCTTTGATTCTACTAGCACCAATAATCGTTTCCGGTTTTACATCAAACCCGCAATCGATTGATGCAGCGGTCACATATCTGCGGTTTATGGCAGTCGCCAATATTGGCCTTGGCCTGATGTGGATGTTTATTGGTGTGTTTGAAGGGGCTGGACGCAACGGCCCGTCGCTTCGTGCAACAACGGTTATGTATCTGATGTTTGAATTTCCGGTGCTGGTGTTACTGTGGATCAGCGGCGCGTATAATCTTTACCTAATCTGGATAATCGTCAGCATAACCGCGTGGTTTGGCGCCTTTCTAATCTGGCGCCAGTTTCATGCTGGCAGCTGGGCCAGCGGCCTTGGCGATAGGTTAGAGACCTAATGCCTCAGCCATTTCGTCAATCTGGGCGCATTGCCAGCGCACCTGATTTTCTGTCGGTTGCTGTTTTACGAAATTCGGTAAGAAGGGGTCTTCCAAGGCGGTATCAATGCCGGAAAGAGCTTCAATAACCCGGTGTCCGCAAAAGGGGACATAGGCTTCGGAATAGCCGCCCTCATGCATGGCAACTACTCGGCCGCCACAATGCACCGCTGCGGCATGAGTGATCATCATAGTCATTTCGGCGTACGTGCTGGACAGGCACGACATCCGCGCCAACGGGTCTACATGGCTGGCATCCAGACCGCAGGCAATGATAATCACATCCGGGTTAAAGCGCGCAATTTGCGGTAGCACAATGCGCTGCATGGCGTGAATATAGGCCGCATGACCGCATCCAGCTGGCAAGGGAATGTTGGTGTTCGCGCCTTCGCCCGCTGCGTTACCGCGTTCATCCAGGCCGGAATAGCCAACCGGAAACATATTCGCCTGATGCAATGATAATGTATGCACGTTCGGATCATCATAGAAAATGCTCTGGGTACCGTTGCCGTGATGAACGTCCCAATCGACAACAAAAAAACGTTCAGCTAGACCGGCGGCTTTGGCCGCTGCAATGGCAATCGGAATGTTCGCCAGCAAACAAACCCCCATCGCCTGATCAGGCAGGCAATGATGGCCGGGTGGACGGGTCAGGGCATAGGCCGTGACGTGCGTCCCGTTCAATACATTAGTCAGGGCGTCACGGGCCAGCCCCGCAGACTGGCGGGCAATGTCGAATGAACCGCGGCCAAACGGCGCCGAAATACCAAGAAGGCCGCCTTTTTCATCGCTCAACTTCTTAAATTCATCCAGATAGCTAGCGGTGTGAATGCGGCGCATTTCATCATCGTCAACACAAGCTGCATCCAGCACATCGAGATTGCGCATCAGCCCAGAGACTTCCATGAGGTTGCGCATGCGCCGCTTTGACTCGGCGCTTTCGGCATGTCCGCCAGCAGCCATTGGCTGAATCCAGCCGCCAACAGGGGCGGTCAATGCAGCCTCTCCAGTGGTATGCCAAAAGCACGCCTCGGATTGATAAAAAGCTGTTTTTTCCCTACCGGTAAACTTGCTCATGTCATAGATTTCCTCAATGCGGGCCGGATCAGATTAGGCGCTCTTTGGCGGCGCCTTCTGGCTATTGTGACTTTAGAGGATAGACCAACATTCCAATCCCTACCAGAGACTTGCAGTGACATCAGACGTGCTGTGATATGGATTTCTGGAGATCGTGGCCCGCCTTAGAATGTGCAGCCCCATTTATCACCCCATGCCGCCTGCCAAAAAGAACTGTTGGTGATGTTGGATTTCGGTGTTCCGCCAGCCCATAAATCACGCTTCGGATCGCTATGCTGTCGGAAATAATCCTGAAGCTGTGTTGATAAATTGGCCATGACCATCTGCGCATCATCGCCGCAGTTTTGTGGATCACAAAGATTTATCCGCTCTTCTGGATCGCTGTGCAGATCATAAAGCTCGCTTTTCAACGGATCAACGCCGGGGTGGGTGAAGCGTTCAATATAGAGATTATCTGCCGTGCGAATGGCACGGCTTTCCTCCTGCTCCATAAATAAAGCGCCACGATGGGCGTGCCGGGGATTGTCCAAATCAATTGCGCGGCTATCGGTTCGGGGCCCGCCGAGACCCGGCGCACCAACTGCGTCAAGCAGGGTATTGGCAAGGTCCAACTGGCTGACCAGCTTGTCAGATGTTGCGGCGGCGATTCCCGGGCCCCGCATAATGAGCGGAATGTTATAGCTTGGTCGCAGCATTGACGATGGCCAGGCCGCAAGTCCATGCCCCCAGATGCCGTGATTGCCAAGCGAGAATCCGTGATCCGCGGTGTAGATAACGATGGTGTTTTCAGCAAATCCGCTGACCTCCAACTGCGCCAAAATACGGCCAACCCCTTTATCTATGAGCGACGTTTGTGAAAAGTAATTGCGCAGGCTGTCGGTATCGTTCGGCAGCCTTAACGGACCCGCAAAGCGCTCATGCGGGGCCTGACCTGCTTCCAAAACCCGCTGGGTATATCGGTCAATCACCCGTTGATTAACGCCCTCACGCGGGACCGATGATAACGGTGTTTCATCATAAAGCGCGGCAAACTCATTCGCCGCACGCCCGCGAATTGCCGGCCAGTGACCATAGGGGCCGTTAAAGGGAACAAAGGCAAAAAACGGGGTGTCACTGCCTTCTTGATCGCTTAGAAACTGCACCGTCTTATCGGTGAAAAAATCAACCGAATGACCCTCAAAGACATAATTCTCGTCGTTTTCGATCATGCGATTGCCATAAAAGCTGACCGTATGGCCATGCGGAAATGTCACCCAATGATCGAAAG
This sequence comes from Bacteroidota bacterium, assembly GCA_009936825.1. The sequence continues at coordinate 8,822 of JAACDV010000284.1, forward strand.
CCGATGGAGGCTGCCATGCCTTGCCAAGATGATATTTCCCGATCAGCGCGGTGGTATAGCCAGCAGCCTTGAACTGATCCGGAAGGGCATTAAATTCACCAATAGCGTTCCAGCGATCAGGCCATTGTGCCTCCAGTCCATCATCCAGCCATGTATGAATTCCGTGCGCGGAGGGCATCAGGCCGGTAAGAACTGATGCACGGCAGGGCGAACACATCGCATTAACACAATAGGCATTGGTGAATTTCGTGCCGCCCTTTGCCAGTGCGTTTAAGGCCGGTGTTTTTACTTCGGAATTGCCATAGCTTCCCAGAAAATCTGCTGATTGATTGTCCGACATGAACAGCAGGATATTTGGACGCTTGCCAGATTTTGAAGCCAATTTTGATGCCATGTCGAAATTCTCCTGACGTGGTCGATGCTATTTGGCCGACAATTTAGAGCCATATTGCTATCATGCATGGCTCGTCAGCTTGTGCAAAAAGAAAGTAGCGGCAGCTTTGATATTTCAATGCCGGAACGCGTGCAAAGGTTGCATTACCGCTAAGGCTGCGCTTAGGTAGGCCGTCATGGAATTTTGGGACTGAGTGATGGCTGAGTTTATGGCGTTGAAACAGGCGGTTGAAACCTATCTCGAAAACGGGATGTTGGTATCATTTGAAGGCTTTACGCATTTAATGCCCTTTGCGGCGGCGCACGAAGTTATCCGCCAGAACCGGCGTGATCTGACCGTGGTAAGGATGACGCCCGACGTCATTTACGATCAGATGATCGGCATGGGCTGTGTTGCCAAGATGATTTTTTCATATGCCGGCAATCCCGGCGTTGGATTGTTGCGCCGGTTACGGGATTCGGTGGAAAATGGCTGGCCGCACCGCATTGATCTCGTCGAACATTCGCATGCCGCCTTGGCGCATGCTTATGAGGCTGGTGCGTCCCGATTGCCGTTTGCGATGCTGCGCGGGTATGTGGGCGCCGAGCTTGCAGAGGTCAATTCCGATATTCGCAGCGTTACCTGCCCATTCACTGGTGAAAAGCTAGCGGCGGTTCCGGCGATTAATCCTGACGTGACGTTCATTCATGCGTTAAAGGCGGATCGTCACGGCAATGTTCTGATCGAAGGTATTGTCGGTGTCCAGAAAGAGGCGGTTCTGGCGGCAAAAAAGGCGATTGTTACGGTTGAGGAAATCGTTGACACGTTCGACGCCCATCCCAACGCATTGGTTTTGCCGCGCTGGACGATAGATGCCATCGCCCTTGTTCCGGGGGGTGCGCATCCCTCTTATGCGCATGGCTATTACCCGCGCGACAATGCCGGATATTTGGCGTGGGATAAGATTGCGGCCGACCGCGAAGGGTTTCTTCAATGGATGACAGAGAATGTTCTGAATGTTGATGAAACGGTCTTTGCGGACCGCGTGCAGTGGAGGCGACAATCATGACCAATGCCGCGGACACCCCCTTTACCGATGACGAGATGATGACGATTGCTGCGGCGCGGATGCTGACTTCGGATGATGTCTGTTTTGTAGGAATCGGGCCGCCATCAGCCGCCTGCAATGTGGCCCGGATGACTCACGCGCCCGGAATTACCCTGATTTACGAATCCGGTACTATTGGCACAGCCCCCGATGTTTTGCCGCTGTCGATCGGTGATGGTGAGTTGTGTGAAACCGCGCTGACAACGGTTCCGGTTCCCGAGATGTTGCGCTATTGGCTGCAGGGCGGACATATCACCGTTGGGTTTCTGGGGGCAGCTCAGATCGATAAATTCGCCAATATCAACACCACAGTTATCGGAGATTATAAAGCTCCAAAAACGCGGTTGCCGGGCGGCGGCGGTGCGCCGGAAATTGCCAGCCTGTCGCAAAAAGTTTTTGTGACAATGAAGCAGTCGCTCCGCAGCATGGTGGAGAAAATCGACTTTGTTACCAGCTTTGGTTTTGGCGAGGGCGGCGATCATCGTCGTCGCATGGGGCTTGAAACCGCTGGCCCGGCGGCGCTGATAACGGACCTTGCCGTTTGGGAGCCGGACCCCGTGACGCGCGAATTGACCGTCACTAGATTGCATCCGGGAACAACGCGGGAAATGGTGCAGGATAAGTGTGGATGGAGCGTGCGTTTTGGCGAGAATTTAGAAGTATCAACACCGCCGAATATAGACGAGTTGACTATCCTGCGAGAGCTGAAAGCGCGCACCAAGGCCGCCCATGAAGCCGGCGTCTAGCCTGATAGTAGGAGGCCAAAATTCTATGTGAGCCACTTGCTATCAAGCTCGGGTAGAGGGATGGCTTCCAAAAGTGTGCGGGTGTATTCGTGGCGCGGCTTATCGAATATCTGCCGCGTTGGACCTTGTTCTACGATCAGGCCAGACTGCATCACCATAACATGATGACAGAGCCTGCGAATAATCGATAAATCGTGGCTGATGAACAATATCGTCAGTGATCTTTTGATTGCGATGTTCTGCAGCAAATCCAATATTTGAGCCTGTGTCGAAACATCCAAGCCGGATACAATTTCATCGGCAACAATACAGGTTGGATTAAGGGCCAATGCGCGGGCAATGCCAACGCGTTGCCGCTGACCGCCAGACAGCTGATGCGGATACCGAACAGCCAGCGCCGGATCAAGTTGGACCGCGGTCATTAACTCCGCTACCATGAGGTGAATATCAGTGGCCGACTGCCGGGAGCCTTGATGAAGCTTTAATGGTGCGGCGATGATCTGGCCGATCGTCAACCGCGGATTTAATGATGACATCGGGTCCTGAAAAATCATCTGAATGTTCTGGCGCAGTGGCAGGAATTCAGTGTCGCTGATTGAGGCAACGTCATTCCCATCGAACAGAATCTGACCGCTTGTCGGCTTGTAAAGGCGCACAAGACAGCGGGCTAATGTTGATTTTCCCGACCCACTTTCACCAACAATGCCAAAGACCTCGCCGCGCTGAACTGTAAAGCTTAACCCGTTCAAGATGCGGATTTTGGGCGTCGCACCAAAGGTTGACTTGGCGTTCATATCGGGCAAGTCCAGCACTAGATCACGGACATCGAACATCACCTCGCTCATAGCTCTGCCCCGGTCCATTTCGCATCCGCAGCAGCGATTTCATTTTGCAAACCGACAATCACATTATCCGCCACCGGAAGCAGCGATTCATCGGGTTTATCAAAACGTGGCGTCGCTGTAATCAACGCGCGTGCATAGGGATGAATATCGTCGGTGCTGAACAGGCTCGCAGCATCGGTATCGCAGACAACCATGCCTTGCCACATCACCGAAACGCTCCGACAGATTTTGGCAACAACACCCATGTCATGAGTGACGAACAGCAAAGTTGTCTGGTGCTCGCGCTGCATATTGGCGATCAGGCGTAATATCTGTTTTTGCACAGTTACATCCAGCGCGGTTGTAGGCTCGTCAGCGATAATAAGGTCTGGTTCGGCGGCAAAAGCGGCGGCGATCAAAACGCGCTGGCGCATGCCCCCGGACAGCTCATGCGGGAACGCCCGCAGCACGCGTTCGGGATCACGGATGGAAACCTCATGCAAAAGATCAAGCGCGCGTTTAGTGGCACGTTTATTGTCCCAGCCCAGAATTCGGGTCAGCCGGTCGGTCATTTGATCGGCAATACGCCGGCATGGGTTCAGCGCTGTCAGAGGATCCTGCGGGATGATGGCAATACGCTGTCCGATAACATAGCGGGCCTTCGCCGGAGGCAGCGTTGCAAGGTCCACACTATCCAGCAGAACTTGGCCAGAAGCACGCACGATCTGCTGTGGCAACAGGTTGCAAATCGTCTTGCCGATCATGCTTTTGCCAGCGCCGCTTTCGCCAACCAAACCATGCACTGATCCGCGCTCAACCGACAGTGACACATCACGCAAAAGGCGCGGGCCGGACTGGCCCAATGTTACGTTCAGATTATCGATTTTAAGAAACGGTGCCATCAAATTCACCGCAAGACCGGGTCGAACCGCTCTTTAAGCCCCTCGCCAAACTGCGAAAAGGATAAAACAGTCAGAAACAGAGTTATCATTGGCACGATCAACAGCCACGGGGCGAAATGGATTTGCGTTCTACCTTCGGCAATCATTCCCCCCCATGTCGGATCGTCGGTCGGTATCGACAAATTGACGAATGACAAAATTGCCTCAACGATCACGGCGACTCCCATTTCTAGCGATAGCAAAACGCCAATTGTTGGCAGAACATTTGGGGCAACTTCGGCCAGAAGAATTCCGAATTTCGTTCGCCCGATGATGACTGCACTGCTGACATATTCCATCCGCGCCTGCTGCATAGTCTCGGCCCTGACAACACGGCAAAACCGGGTCCAGTCAATCACCGCAATGGCTATGATCACCGAATGCAGGCCAGTGCCCAGAACAGCAACCAGCAGAATTGAAAACAGCACTGGCGGAAAGCTCATCCAGATGTCGACGATGCGGCTGATTATGCGGTCGGTCCAGCCCCCAAAATACCCAGCAAGAAGGCCCAGCGACGATCCAATCAGACAAGCGCCGCCGCTGGCCAGAACCGCCACAATCAAGGCAATCCGGGCACCGTAAATTGTGCGTGATAGCACATCACGGCCCAGCGTGTCAGTGCCCAGCCAGTATCCAGCTTCACTGCCATCCTCCCAGAACGGCGGCAGTTTCCCAAGGAATAAATCCTGAGCCAACGGGTCGTGTGGGGCAATTAATGGGGCAAAAACCGCCGCCAGTACCAGACATAATAGCCATCCAGACGGTAGGATAAGGCGCCATGAAAGGGGCTTGCTCTTATCCATTGCGAAGCCTCGGATTCAACAGCACATAAGTCATATCAACCAGTAGATTTATCACAATGAAAATCACCGAAAACAAAATGACAATACCCTGTATCAGCGGCAGATCACGGTTAATCACAGCATCAATCGCAAGGTTGCCTAGCCCTTCATAAGAGAACAGCTTTTCGACAATGACAGTGCCGCCAATCAGAAAGGTGAACTGCACCCCGACGAGTGTCAGCGTGGGGAGTACGGCGTTGCGAAGACACTCGCGCATGATTACCGATAATTCAGAAAAACCGCGCGCCCTAGCAAGCATGACATAGTCATTCCCAACAACGTCCTTCAGCGACTGTGTCAATAGCTGGGAGATGACAGCAGCCAGAGGCAATGCCAGCGCCGTAGCCGGAAGACACATATGCATCAATAAGTCGGTCAGCACCGTTCCATCAAATCGGATGATCGATTCGAGGAGATAAAAATTTGTAGTATAGTCGATCATCAGCGATGGAGAGATGCGCCCGGAAACAGGAAAAATCGGTAGAGCAACACCCAGTAATAGAATAAAGCTGAGACCCCACAGAAAATCGGGGATTGATAGCGACATTCCGTTCCAAAGGTCGATCGTTGCCTCGGTACGCTTACCGCGATGTAATGTTCCAAGAACAGCAAGACAGCCGCCAATTAGCACCGCGAGCAACAGGGCGAAAATAGCCAGCTCCAGCGTTGCAGGCAAGCGGCCCAAAACGATCATCAGAACATTCTGCCGCAATGAAATTGAGGTTCCAAAATCGCCTCTGACCACGGAAGTTAGCCAGATGATGAACTGCTCGGCAATGGATTTATCAAACCCGTAGAGCTTGCGCAGCAAAGCAATATCGGCCTCGCTAGCACCGGGCGGCAGCATCATCGAAATGGGGTCGCCCGGGGCAACGCGAATGACCACGAACACCACAAGGGCAACCCCAAACAGCGTTACCAGTGTGGTAATAAATCTAATTAAAGCTTCATGCAAAGACATGTGGCGTTTTGGCATCCCATCACGTTTTTGGTTCAGGAAATATACTTAATAAATCACCCGGGGAATATTTCAAATGAAAGGCGGGGGGCAGTATGAACCGCCACCCGCGATATGATTTAGGAGCCGGCCCGACCCGTGTGAAGCGGCCCTTCTTGTTAGGCTGGCCCTCTTTGTTAGGCGGGCTTCACGCGGTGTGCGTGCAAGGCCCCGGATACGTGCGGAACGACAGATATATCGGCCGAATGGATGATTGGCTGAACATATTGAAGCAAAGGAATGACGTATCCTTCCTCGGCAATCTTGCGATCGACAGCCTGATATCCGGCAATGCGCTTGGCCTCATCCGGCTCGCCCCAAAGTGGCCCGATCATATCGATGATGTCCTGACCGTCCCACACCGAATGCGGTGAGGGGCCGAACATCGCAAAACCGGTCGAAGTTGCCGGATCACCGATCGAATTACCCCAGTTGTAAAACGCAGCAGGCGCCAGCGTATCGGCGGCACGAAGCTCGTAATGTTTGGCAATTTCATAGACCTCAATTTCGGCCTCGATGCCAACCCTGCGCCACAAACCAACAATGGCCTGGATCATTTCATAATCCTTCGGCTTAAAACCGCGAGTCGTCTGGATTTTGAACTTCACCGGATTATCGGTGCTATAGCCAGATGCTGCCAACAATTGCTTTGCCTTTTCAGGATCGTAGCCAACCTTGATCGACGAATCATAGGCCGAATATTCAGGCGTTTGCAGCGTATCAATAGCCACACCATAGCCTGACAGCAACCGCGAAATAATGGTTTCTTTGTCGATCGCATGATGGGCTGCCAGACGCACGTTCCGGTCAGTCATCACGTCGATATCGTTAAGGAAAATCATGCCGATATCCGACACCGGAGTGGTCACACCGGCAAGATTTGGCTTTTTACGAAGGCGGTCATATTCCTCATAAGGAATTTCCATGGTGATGTGCGATGCACCAGATTCAACCTCGGCAACTCTCGATGACGCATCCGCGACGAACTTGATTGTCACAGTTTCAAAAGCAGGCTTGCCGCCCCAATAGTTCGGGTTGGCCTTCAGGCGCATGAACGCATTGCGCTCAAACTTTTCGACCATATAGGGGCCAGTACCAATCGGCGCAGCCTCAAAACCTTCGGCACCGACTTTTTCAAAATACGCTTTCGGCATTACATATCCGGTCAGGAAAGACATCCATTTGAACAGCGTTGGCTCATAGGCCAGCACGTCAGCGGTGACTTTGTTGCCGTCAGCGGAGATATTACCAATTTTGGACCAGACGAACTGGATCGGATTTCCGGTCGCAGCGTCGCCTGCACGTTGCAGTGACCACGCAACATCCTCGGCGGTGAACGGTGATCCGTCGTGCCAGGTCACGCCTTCGCGCACGGTCATTTCGATTTTCGTTTTGTCAGCATTCCAGCCCCAGCCGGTTAAAAGGCCGGGTGAAAAGCTGAGATCAGGTTCCTGTGCGATATACTGATCAAAAACTGACTGATACAGCCCCTGAATCGTCGGGTTCACCGCTGATGGGCCCACTGTGGGGTCCCAAGATGGCAGGTTGACGTTATAGGCAATGGTGAGGTCGCTGGTCTGTGCGGCCACATATCCGGGTATGCCAAGCAAACCGATTGATGCTGACGCAGCTCCATAACCAAGAAGCGTGCGGCGTTTCATTTTTAATGTCATGACTTTCTCCCATAGATGGAACGATTCGCGCGGTTTAGTTTACGATGTTATCGCTATCTTTGATAATTGTCCGAAATATCTTTTCGAAACACTTCCTCATTATCACCAACGAAACACTATTATACATATTTAGTGATAAATGAAAGCTTCAAGCTTAAAACAAGTCAAGTCGGATTGTTGCCAATCACGATAATAGATCGAGTTTAATTCCAGACCATAAGTAGGTCTATGAGATGGAATGCAGGATCGCCTATTTTCTGATTCGGCTAAATGACTGCAAATCCTATCTGAGCTTGCTATTTCGCAAGCTGTTTTAGCAATTGGTAGCCAGAGCCAGCGCCCACACCGGCTCCAGGCCAGACGGATGCGCCAACTAGGTGAAGCTTTTTAATCGGAGTGCTGCCATCGGCGAATCCGGCGGCTGGTCTGGACAGGAAATTCTGTGCCAGATGGTGCGAGCCTGAAATCTGATCGCCGCCCACGAGATTTGCATTCCCGGCCTGAAGATCAAGTGGCGAAACAATTGTTGATCCCAGAATTCGCGCGCGCAAATCGGGTGCATATCTCTCTATGATATCGAGTATGCGCTCGGCCATCGGTTCTTTGGCGTTGGCCCAGTCACGCGCCGCGATAATTTTTCCAGAGGTTAGGCCATCACCTTTAATGACCGCCGGTACCATGCGCACCTGCACCCATAACGTATGCTGGCCTGCGGGGGCACGCGACGGATCAATGGTTGTTGGCTGACCTATTACTAGCACCGGCTCGCTAGGCAGCAATCCCGCTTTGGCCTGCTGATAGGCAAGCGACATCATGTCCAGTGACGGAGCAAGATGGACATAGGCAAACCGGCGCAGTTCAGCGGCTCGCCAGTTTGGCAGGTCGGACAGCGCAAGATGCAGCATCATGGTGCCCGGGGCAGAAATAAATTTGCTGACAGCCCGATCAAATGAAGGCGTGTCTGTGGGCTGATCAAGAAGGCTGCTATGATTTTTATCGGGCTTAAACCCATTGGCTAAAAGAGCCTTGGGGTGAACATTGGCGATCACCGCGCGCGAAGCTGTGAATTGGCGGCCATCTTCTAGGCTAATGCCAGTGGCGGTGCCATTTGCGGTGTTGATTTTGGCAACGCGGGCGCCGCAATGCAACTCACCGCCGTTTTCGGTCAGCATCGCGCATAACGCGCCGGTCATTGTTTGCGCTCCGCCCCGGCCAATCACCAGACCAAATGCCTGATTCGCCATCGATTCCAGATAGGGGAACATCGCCCCACCAGCTTGATCCGGCGCAAAATCAAGATGCATGCCCCAAGCTGCCATCATCGCCTTTAGATGCGGGCTTTCGAAATTCTCATCCAGAAAGGCGCGCGGTGACTGCAATAATAGTCTAGCAAGGCTGAACAGCCGCTTACTGCCATGTTTGCGCCAGATCGAGAATAATGTACGCGCCAGCGAAAGCGGCGTCATCCTGCTGCCCAGAACAGCCAATATCGGACCGGCCGTCTCGCCAAATTCTGTGAGCATTGCCCGCCATGCCGTTGCATCTTTCTGCGAAAACCCGCCAATACGCGCCGCGGTTATATTCACGTCCGTTGATACGCCAAGCCAGCGCCCGTCAGGCCATGCGGTGGCAAAACAATCGCGCGCCGGGACGAACGCTAGACCGTGAGAAGCAAGCGTTTCTGCATTTTCTGCATGAAAGGCGGATCCTGCAAAAAGCGACAGATTCATCGCCGCGAGGTCATGTTTGAAGCCGGGTATGGTCAGCTCGGCACTGCGCACCGCACCGCCGGGGGAATCAGCGGCTTCAAACACACCAACCTTCCACCCCTTGGCGGCCAGTCCGGCGGCTGCGGCTAGTCCATTATGCCCCGACCCAATGACAATCGCGTCAAACATTATTATCTCCAATTGTTGGCTTCGGAAGACCTCCAATATTGTTTACATAATAGCATAGATTTGTTTAGGGTTAAACTAATCTGGAGTTTCCAGACTTGCGGGCAATGGGTTTGCCAGTTTGTATTGCTATTGCGGCGCCCTTGTGGGTGTGTTTGGCGTTCGGGTGCTAGAGCCAAGTGAAATGGTGACTGCATCCGGCGATGCTGATTTCACCGCTAGGGGAAACAACCCAGAATTTTGATAGGGAGACAATAACATGAGCGCATCACAAGTTTTAGATAATCTGGGGCAAAAGCTTCTTACCGGCGAAGTCCGCGTGGTTGATCTTTCGGGCGAGTTGGGCCCGGATACGCCGATCCTGCAATTGCCGGAAGATTTTGCTAAAAACACCCCAAAAGTCGAGATTCACAAAATCTCGGAATATGACGAGGACGGACCGTTTTTTGCGTGGAACTGGCTTGTTCTTGGTGAGCATACCGGAACGCATTTTGATGCGCCGCATCACTGGATCACTGGCAAGGATTACGAAGACGGCTATACAGACTCGATCTCGCCGCAAAATTTTGTTGCCCCGTTGAATGTCATTGATTGTTCGGCTGAAGCTGCGTCCGACCCAGACTTTTTGCTGACAGCGGAACGTGTGCAGGCATGGGAAGCCGAGCATGGTGAAATCAAGGAAGGCGAATGGGTTGTCATGCGCACTGACTGGTATAAGCGCTCGCATGATGAAGGCATGTTCCTGAACGCAGACGAAAACGGACCACATTCACCTGGCCCAACTGTCGATTGCATTGAATATCTGCTTTCGAAAGGCATCATCGGCTGGGGCAATGAATGTATCGGAACCGATGCAGGATCAGCTGGCGGTATGGAGCCACCATTCCCGGCGCATAATCTGCTACATAAGGCAAACCGCTACGGATTGGCGAGCCTTGCCCATCTGGACGAGTTGCCGGCGAAAGGGGCAATCCTTTTCGCAGCACCATTGAAAATCAAAAATGGTACCGGCAGTCCGATCCGAGCATTGGCATTGGTTGCCTGATAAAAGTGCGTGCAAAGACGATTTTAGAAACAGGACTAAGACCTCATGGCGTGTAGCAGAATTGCTATTGTCGGAAGCGGAATAAACGCGCTTGTCGCGGCCGCAATGCTGAGCAAAAAGGGCCATGAGGTCACTGTTTTTGAACGTAACGACAGAGCTGGCGGTTGCATCCGGTCTGATGAAATCACAGCACCTGGTTATATTCATGACGTGCTGGCAGCCACCTTTGTTCTGTTTCTGGTATCACCTGCGTACGGCGAGCTTGCCGAGGATCTTGCCGCACATGGTCTGGAGTTTTGCCATAGCCCGCATCCGACCGCGGTGTTGCGCCCGAACGGCAAGTCGCAGATTATCGCAATGGACCGTGCGGCCAATATTGCCGCGTTCGAAAAAATGGCAGCCGGTGATGGTGCGGCGTGGCAGCGCACCGTAAGCGAGGTTGAGGGGGAGGCCGAATTGTTGTTTGCGATGCTGGGTCAACCTTTGATGTCGCGAAAGATGGCGTGGATGCTGGCGCGGCGATTCTGGTCGCGCGGCATCACCGAAACCAAGGCATTTTTTGGCCAGCAATTGCAAACCGCGCGGCATTGGCTTGATGGTAGTTTTGCCGATGACACTAATATGGCGGCGCTTGCTCCATGGGTTCTGCACACAGGGCTTGGCCCTGAGGCGGCTTATTCGGGGGCTATGGCGCGGATTATCGCATTTACGCTAGAGGCAGCGGGTGCGCCCATCGTCAAAGGCGGGGCGGCGCAGATTGTGGCGGCGTTCGAGGGCGTGATTAAGGCGAATGGCGGTGCTGTCAGGGTTGGTCAGGACGTGGCCTCAATTGAGGTTTCCAATGGCCGGGCCGTTGGTGTCCGGCTGGCTGACGGTGAGGGTTTCAAGGCTGATCATGTGATTGCATCGGTTACGCCGCACCAATTATATGGCCGTCTTGTTGATGACGTGCCGGACGGCGTTGAGCGCGAGGTTAGCGCTTTTCGTTATGGCAAAGGAAATTTTCAACTTCATTATGCGCTGAAAAGCCCGCCGAAATGGAAGTCCGCAGGACTGGAAGATGTGGCGCTGATTCATCTTAGCGATGGTGTGGATGCCGTATCGAAAGCCAGTAACGAGGCCGAACGTGGAATGTTGCCCGAAGTGCCGACCATCTGTGTCGGCCAGCCAACGGCGCTCGATCCTACGCGTGCGCCTAAAGGCGGCGCTATATTGTGGCTGCAAATGCCCGAAGCGCCGCGCCATATAAAAGGCGATGCAGCTGGCAGCATTAAGGTTGGCAGTGATGGTAAATGGAGCGAACATATCCGTGAAGCGTGGGCGGACCGCATTGAGGCAATTCTGCGCACCCAAATTGATAATTTTGATGAGATAATAATCGCCAGACGCGCTTTATCACCTGCTGATCTGGCATCTATAAATGTAAATCTTGTCGATGGCGATCCTTACGGCGGCTATTGCGGGCTAGATCAGTTCTTTGCTTGGAGGCCGCTGAAATCAACGGTCAATCATGCGACGCATGTTCGCAATCTTTGGCATGTTGGTGCCTCGACTCATCCTGGACCCGGACTTGGCGGGGGTTCGGGTTATTTAATTGCAAAGCAGTTGCAATAGCTACGGAGAAACCATGGCAGAACGATCATTTAAAAAGGAAGTTCAGCAGCTGCGCATCGGCGCGGGTGAAGAGTTCCGCGGTGAGGGTATTCTGGCCATCACCAAGGCGCTGCTGGAAAATGGTGTCGGTTACGTTGGGGGCTATCAGGGCGCACCGATCAGTCATCTGATGGATGTTCTGGCTGACGCTGAAGACATTTTATCTGAGCTTGATATTCGCTTTGAAGCGTCGGCTTCGGAGGCAACGGCGGCTGCCACGTTGGCGGCGTCTGTTCATTATCCGATTCGGGGCGCGGTCACGTTTAAATCCACTGTCGGCACGAACGTCGCCTCTGACGCGCTGGCTAATTTGGCATCAGGCGGGGTTTTGGGCGGCGCGCTGATCATCGTCGGTGAAGATTATGGTGAAGGCAGCTCGATCATGCAGGAGCGCAGCCATGCGTTCGCGATGAAATCTCAGATATGGCTGCTTGATCCGCGTCCCAATTTGCCTTCGATTACGACGGCGGTCAAACATGGCTTTCAGCTGTCCGAGGCATCAAATTCACCGGTGATGCTGGAAGTGCGTATCCGCAGTTGTCACGTCCATGGCAGCTTTATCGCTTCCGATAATAAGCGGCCCGAATTTACCGTTAAAGACGCGCTGGCCAATCCGCGCCGCGATACCGCGCGCGTTGTACTGCCGCCAGCCTCCTACATTCACGAAAAGGAAAAATATTCAAAACGTCTACCGGCTGCCATCCGTTATATCAAAGAGCATGGGCTTAATGAGCATTTTGGTCCGGCGGATGCCAAGTCCAAAGACGGCATAGGCATCGTTCTGCAGGGCGGTATGTATAACGGCGTTATTCGTGCGCTGCAGCGTTTGGGACTGGCTGATTTATATGGTGAAAGTAAAATCCCGCTATATGTGCTGAATGTCACTTATCCGTTGGTACCGGACGAGTTCTATGCGTTCTGCAAAGGCAAGGATCAGGTTCTGGTGATCGAAGAAGGCCAGCCCGACTTTATCGAGGAAGCCTTGCGCGCCCTTCTACATAAGGCAAAATCGAACGTTGAGATTTCTGGTAAGGACGTATTGCCGATGGCCGGTGAATATACAGGTCAGGTAATGCTGGACGGGATCACTGGGTTTCTGGCAAAGGCCGCCCCGCATATGTTGCCTGATAATCGGCGCGCCCCGAATGAACCTTCGGGCGATGCTGATATGCCTGACCTTTCCAAGACTGTGCCGATGCGCCCTCCTGGGTTTTGCACCGGCTGTCCCGAGCGGCCGATTTTTGCCGCCATTAAACTTGCTCAGGCCGAGCACGGCACGTTTCAAGTAGCCGGCGATATTGGCTGTCATCTATTTGGGTCCCTGCCACCGTTTAACATAGGCGGAACCACGATGGGTTATGGGTTGGGTCCGGCGTCCAATTCTGCGTTTCATGGCGGTGATGGAACAAAACGGCCATTGTCGATCATTGGTGATGGCGGTTTCTGGCATAATGGCCTGAACAGCTCTATTGGAAATGCCGTTTATAATCGGGGCGATGGTGTGACCATTGTCGTTGATAATTACTATTCAGCAGCGACCGGCGGACAGGATATTCTGTCCTCACGGGCTGATAGCGCCTCACGCAATACACAACATCCGATTACCAAAGCCGTTGAAGGCGTTGGCGTGGAGTGGGTTCGTCAGATTAACCACACCTATGACGTTACCAAAATGCGCGATACGCTGACCGAGGCGCTAACCACCGATCATAAAGGGCCCAAGGTCATTGTCGCCTCGTCCGAATGTATGCTGAACCGGCAACGTCGTGAAAAGCCGATCCTGAAAAAGGCGATCGGCGATGGGGTTCGAATCGTTAAGCCAAAATTCGGTGTTGATGAGGATGTCTGTACCGGGGATCATGCCTGTATGCGGTTGTCGGGATGTCCTTCATTGACACTAAAAACGCTGGATGATCCGCTGCGTGACGATCCGGTTGCCTATATTGATCAGACCTGCGTTGGTTGCGGTAATTGCGGCGAAGTTGCCGATGCTGCGGTTCTATGCCCGTCATTTTATCAAGCGGATCTGGTGTATAATCCGGGATGGTTGGAAAAAACGATGGCCGGAATGCGCCGCGCTGCTATCGGCTGGTTACAGGCACGCCGCGCAAAACGCCGCCTGACTTGGTCAGAGGATATAGGCGGTTCCGGGGGTGGACCACTGGCAGGCGAGACAAGCTGATGAGCGCTGGAAGTGCCGATAAAATTATCAAGCTAGCCATTATGGCTGTTGGGGGTCAGGGCGGCGGCGTTCTCAGCAACTGGGTGATTGATCTTGCCGAGTCCAACGGATTCAACGCGCAGGCCACATCGGTTGCGGGTGTTGCGCAGCGAACCGGCGCTACAATTTACTATATTGAAATGATGGAAAAGACAAAAAAAACACCGGTGTGTGCCCTAGCCCCTGTTGAGGGCGATGTTGATATTTTGATTGCCGCTGAGTGGATGGAGGCGGGAAGGGCAATGATACGCCGCTTTGTCACGCCCGATAAAACGGTCCTGATTGCCTCGTCGCACCGCGCCCTTGCTACGTCTGAAAAAACAGCGCCGGGCAACGAAATCGCCAATGACGAAGAGGTGCTGGATGCCGCCCGCAAAATGGCGCACCGCATCGTGGCATTTGATATGGAGACCATCGCACAGGAAAACGGCACGATGATTTCGGCCAGCCTGTTCGGGGCGCTATGCGGGGCCGGAGCGCTGCCATTCACGATTGAGCAGTTCCGCGATACGGTCACAAGATCGGGACGCGGGGTTGCCGCATCATTGGCCGCCTTCGAAGCCGCGCAAAAGCGCGCTGCATCACGAGCTGGCGAAAAATCAGAATCCAGCCAGAGGCCCGAATCCAGCCAGAGACCTACGACTCAAAAATCATTAGGTAAGAAGGCGCGGTTATCACCAACCAAGCCAAACGGTCCGGCAAAGATGCAGAAAGAATGGGCAAGCCTTTCTGCCCGAATTGTTGATATGCCGGATGCTGCCCGCATGATGGCCGAGGCTGGTCTTCGTAAAGTTGTTGATTATCAGAATGTGAAATACGGCGTGATGTGGCTTGACCGTCTGGAAGCGTTGGTTGCGCTGGACCGCAAGCATGGCGGCGGCGGCCATGATTTTGCATTTTCCGTAACGGCTGCCAAATATCTGGCCAATGCGTTTTGCTATGACGATATTATTCGCGTTGCCGATCTGAAAACGCGGGGCAACCGCCAAGGCCGTATCGACCGCGAGGTGGGGGCTAACGATGATACGCTGGTGCAGGTGACCGAATATGTGCACCCGGGCGCAGCGGAATTTATATCACTGATGCCGCGCGGCATTGGCAGGTTTATTTCGGCGCGCCCGTCACTGGTGGGTTTTATCGATAGGCGCGTTAATCATGGGCGGCGGGTGCGTTCTGATAAACTGTCCGGCTTTTTGATGTTTTATTTACTGGCAGGATTGCGCCGCTGGCGGCTGGGGCTTTACCGGCATGAAGGCGAGATGGCGCATATTGATAGCTGGTTAAAGGCCGCCAGTGACGTTCTGGTACATGATTATGAACACGCCGTCAGCATTTTGCGCGTGCGCCGTCTGATTAAAGGCTACAGCGATACGCATGCTCGCGGGCTGGGTACGTTTGACCGGGTGATTGAGGGTGCGGCGATGGTGGCGGGGCGTAATGACGCTGCCGAATGGACCGACCGTTTGATCCGTACCGCGTTGGCTGATCCGGAAGGTGAAAAGCTGGACGGCGCGCTGAAAACCATCCAGTCCTTTGCGTTGGAGAAGTCGGCCTAAATCTGGTTCGATTCAGGCTTAGGTTAGGTTCGGGCCTGGGTTAGGGTTAGGGTTAGGGTTAGGGTTGGGCTTGGGTTAGGTTCGGGCTTGATCTTCTTTGAAGTTATCCATCACCGCGCGTGCGATGATCAGTTTTTGCACTTCGCTGGCACCTTCATAAATACGCAACGCCCTAATTTCACGATAAAGCTGCTCGACCATAACCCCGCTTCGCACGCCGTCCCCGCCATGCAGTTGAACCGCTTTGTCGATTACCTGCTGGGCTGTTTCGGTGGCGTGAAGCTTGGCCATTGATGCTTCGCGGCTGACCCGGGCAGCACCTTTATCTTTGGTCCATGCGGCGCGGTAAATCAGCAGGGCGGCGCTATCCACATCCAGTGCCATTTCGGCAAGCGATGCTTGGACTGTAGGCATGGCAGCCAACGGCGCGCCAAATAATTCACGGCTGCCGGTGCGGTCCAAAGCTTCATCAAGGGCGCGGCGCGCAAATCCCAACGCGGCGGCACCAACCGTCGATCTGAAAACATCCAGCACCGCCATGGCGATCCCAAACCCCTTGCCAGCGGTCCCGATCAGCGCCGATCCGGGAAGCTTCAATTCGTTAAAGCGAAGGCGGGCCAACGGGTGCGGGGCAATAACATCAATGCGCTCGGCAATTTCCAGACCGGGGGTGTCCGCAGGAACCAGAAAACAGGACAATCCCTTGGCTCCCGGACCCTCGCCAGTGCGGGCAAAAACGGTGTAGATATCGGCGATACCGCCATTAGATATCCAGGTTTTTTCACCATTCAACACCCAGCCATTGCCATCGCTGGTGGCGGTGGTCGACATATTGGCAACGTCCGATCCGCTGGCAGGTTCCGACAACGCAAACCCGGCAATGGCATCCCCCGAAGTGGTGGCTGACAGCCAGCGCCGATGCTCATCATCCCCGAACAGGCTGACCGGCCCCATCCCCAGTCCCTGCATGGCAAAGGCGAAATCGGCTAGACCGTCATGGCGTGCCAGCGTCTCGCGGATCAGGCATAAAGTCCGAACATCTAGCACAGGCTGGTCCAAATTGGCGGAATGGGTCAGCCAACCGTCCTCGCCAAGCGCGCGAACAAGGCTGCGGCAAGCAGCGTCAGTATCGGTGTGGTCGGCTGGCAGATTGGCAAGGCACCAATCATCGAGCGCGGCCGCAATCTGGCGGTGTTTATCGTCAAGAAACGGCCAGTCAAGAAAGCTACGGTCGGCCATCAGTCCCCCTTAAAGACGGGTTTTTCTTTCCCGACAAAAGCGTGATAGGCACGGCTGAAATCTTCGGTTTGCATGTAGATTGCCTGAGCCTGCGCTTCGGCTTCAATGGCCTGTTCCAGTCCCATTGACCATTCGGCATTCAGCTGTGTTTTGGTGATCATATGAGCAAAATTAGGGCCGGCGGAAATACGCTGCGCCAGTGTTGTTGCGGCATTATCCAGATCATCTGGCGCATGCAATGCATTCCAGAACCCCCAGCTATGACCTTCGTCGGCGCTCATTGTCCGGCCAGTATAAAGCAAATCGGCGGCGCGCCCTTGCCCGATAATTCGCGGCAGCATGGCACACGCGCCCATGTCGCATCCGGCAAGGCCAACACGGGTAAATAAAAACGCCGTTTTGGCGGCAGGTGTCGCCAAGCGTAAATCGGACGCCATCGCAATGATAGCCCCGGCCCCAACGCAAACCCCGTCAACCGCTGCGATGATCGGCTTGCCGCATCCCAGCATTGCCTTGACCAGATCACCAGTCATGCGGGTAAATGCGAGGAGGTCTTTCATGTCCATCCCTACCAACGGGCCGATGATGTCATGAACATCACCGCCGGAACAGAAATTCCCCTCATTTGATCCGACAATGACAACATCAACATCGCTGGCATAGGCCATGGACCGAAACGTATCGCGAAGCTCCGCATAGCTATCAAAGGTCAGCGGGTTTTTACGATCACCGCCGAGAAGATTGAGTCTGGCAATGCCATCCTTCAAATTCCACGCGAAATGCTTGGGCGTAAGACTTGCCATTTCGTGCGTTCCAAAACCGCCCATTTCTATCTCTCCTCCAGAAGATCGAGAAGGCCGGCAAATTGATCAAGATCATCGCTGTCCATACCGGCAAACATTTTATTGACCCATTCTTCATGCGATGTAGCCATTTCGGCAAAGCGTTCGATTCCCCGTTTGGTCAACCGCACAGTGGCGGCGCGCTTGTCTTCGGGGGACACTTCACGGATGACATGGCCTTCGCGGATCAGGCTGTCGATAATACCGGTGACATTGCCGTTCGATACTTTCAGATGGGCTGATAGGTGGCTCATTCTCAGGCCGTCCCGATATCGGTCCAAGGTTGCTAGAACATCAAAACGCGGCAAGGTGGTGTCAAAATCATTGCGAAGCGATGTGCGAAGATGGCTTTGCATGGTTCTGTTAGTATCCAGAAACCGCAGCCAGATGCGCAGCCGATGCTTTGAAACAGCGTCGTTATGCGTATCGCCCTTGGCCTCATGCTGACCATGTTGTGGTGGCAGAGTCATGCTTCACCGCCATTGATTGCAACAGTTTGACCATTGATTGCATCCGAGCCGGGCCCGCATAGCCATAGGGCAGCCTGACTGACTTCTTGTGGTGAGATTAGTCTTCCTAGAGGACTCATATCTCCCAGAACTGCGGTTGCCTCGGCTTTGCTCTTTCCGGTTTTGGCCATTATATTATCAATGCTGCGGCCGGTCATTTCGGTGTCCAGATACCCCGGACACAGAGCATTTACGGTGATGCCGGTCATGGCGAGTTCTTGCGCGGTTGATTTTACCAGACCGTTGACGCCATGTTTGGATGCACTGTAGGCAGACGCGTAGCGATGTCCGGAGATGCCGGTAATTGATGAGATTGCGATCAGGCGGCCCCATTTTGAGCCAGCACTGCGAAGCTGTTGATAGGCACTCCGAAAGGTCAGGAAACATCCGGTCAGATTAATCGCCATAATCTGGTGCCATAATTCTGTTGAGGTGCGGTGCAAGGGAGCGCTTTCGGCAATGCCGGCGTTGGCAATGGTAATTTCAATTGCCCCGATGCTATCGAACAGCGCCTTGGTCGCATCCTCATCAGTCACGTCGAGCTGGTGAGCGTGAATATTGTCATGCACTTGAGATACCGCCTGCAGCGGTTCCATCCGCCGCCCGCAGATATGAACTTCTGCGCCTCTCGCGGCAAAATCTTCTGCTAGTACGCTGCCAAGTCCGCTGCCGCCGCCGGTCACAAGAACCTTGCAGTTTGATAGCTCCACCGCGATATCCCCCCCGCCAATGATTCCGCACATTTAATATAGCATAGCCATATAAAAACCTAAACGCGAATGCCGATGCCTTCGCCGCGTTCGGCCAGCCTTACCAGCTGATCACGGCCCGGATGATAAGGGGCAGGCCATGCTTCACCATCATCCCCCAATGCAGCCGAGGCATGCAACGTCCAGTAGGGATTGGCCAAATGCGGGCGCGCCAGACAAACAAGGTCGGCCCGGCCAGCCATCAAGATCGAATTCACATGATCAGGCTCATAAATATTGCCTACTGCCATGGTCGGTATGGCGCGCTCGTTGCGGATACGGTCAGAGAACGGAGTCTGGAACATGCGGCCATAAACAGGGCGCGCCTCGATCGAGGTCTGGCCCGCCGACACATCAACAATATCAACTCCGGCATCGCGGAAAGCCTGTGCAATATCCACCGCTTCACCACCGCTGACCCCTGCATCTCCAACCCAGTCGGTAGCGGAAATGCGAACTGACATCGGCTTTTCTTTCGGCCAGACAGCCCGCATCGCGTTGAAAACTTCCAACGGATAGCGAAGGCGGTTCTCAAGGGTGCCGCCATATTCATCGGTTCGAATATTCGAGATAGGTGAGATGAAAGATGAAATCAGATAACCATGCGCCGCGTGAAGCTCAATCATATCAAAGCCGCAGCGAAGGGCCATTTCGGTTGACGCAACAAACTGATCGCGGACCTCATCCATATCGGCGCGGTCCATTTCTTTAGGCTCTGCACTGTTCGGTGACCACGCGATTGCTGACGCCGACAATAGCGGCCAATTATCTGCCTCCAGCGGGGCATCCATTTCCTGCCAGCCAAGTTGAGTTGACCCTTTGCGTCCGGCATGGCCGATCTGCATACATAATTTAGCATCGGTTTCGGCATGGGCAAAATCAACGATGCGCGTCCATGCGGCCTCATGTTCCGGAGTGTATAGCCCGGGACAGCCCGGGGTGATTCGGCCTTGGGCGCTCACGCAAGTCATTTCCATGTAGACAAGACCGGCACCGCCCTTGGCACGTTCCGAGTAATGCACAAGGTGCCAGTCATTGGGGGTGCCATCGACGGCCTTATATTGGGCCATCGGCGAGACAACCAGCCGGTTTTTCAGTCGTAGATCGCGAAGCTGATAGGGGGCAAACATGGGGGCGCGGTGAATGCCGTTTGCACCAGCCTGTTTCTGGAACCAGATTTCAGCAGATTTCAGCCATTCAGAATCACGAACCCGCAGATTTTCATGACCAATCCGCTGCGAGCGGGTCAGCAGAGAATAATTCAGTTGAACTGGATCAAGGTGAAGATAGCGTTCGACATCCTCAAACCATTCGGTGGAGTTGCGGGCCGCCGATTGCAACCGTAAAACGTCCAGACGGCGGTCTTCCTGATAGCGCGAAAACGCATCCTCCAGCCGGTCTTCCTCATGCAGAAGATCCGCCAGCGCAATTGCCGATTCCAAAGCTAATTTGGTCCCCGACCCAATGGAAAAATGCGCGGTGGCGGACGAATCGCCAAGCAGCACAACATTGCGATGATACCATTTCTCGCACGGCACACGATTGAAGTTCAGCCATGCCGAGCCGCGAAGATGTTTGGCGTTGGACATCAGGGCGTGACCGCCAAGATGATCTTTGAAAATCTGTTCGCAAGCGGCGATATTCTGATCCTGCGACATTTTATCAAAGCCCCAGGCATTATAGGTATCCTCGCTGCATTCAACGATAAAGGTCGCGGTGTCCTCGTCAAACTGATAGGCGTGTGCCCACACCCAGCCATGCTCGGTTTCTTCAAAGATAAAGGTGAAGGCGTCATCGAATTTCTGCTGTGTTCCTAGCCAGACGAACTTGCAGGCGCGGCGATCAATTTCGGGTTTGAAATGATCGGCAAAATGCGTGCGAACGCGTGAATTCACCCCGTCAGCAGCAACCACCAGATCGTAATCCGCGCACAGCGCGTCGATGTCATCAATGTCGGTTTCGAATTGCAGGTCAACGCCCAGTTGGGTGGCGCGCTCCTGCAGCAGCATCAGCAGACGTTTGCGGCCAATTCCGCAGAAACCGTGGCCCGTTGATACCAGCCGCTCCCCTTGATGGATCAGCGCAATATCGTCCCAATAGGCAAAATGTTCATGGATCATCTCAGCGCTGACAGGATCGTTGCTGCGCAGATTTGCTAACGTTTCGTCAGACAGAACAACACCCCAGCCAAACGTGTCATCAGCGCGATTGCGCTCAATGATTGAGACCATATGTTCTGGGTTACGAAGCTTTACGCTGATCGCAAAATACAGACCAGCAGGTCCGCCGCCAAGGCAGGCTATTTTCATCACATGCTCCACACCATTAAATTTTTCCGGACACCCTTGCTCGATCACGCAATTTCACCGCACAAAATAGGCTCCCTATAGAAAATGTGGCATCGGCCATGATTAATTTCAAGCCTAAAACATTATACTTGAATTCATTTCTAAGGCGGCTAGTGTATTTTTGCGGCTCGGGTTGGCGATTTTTGAGACGGCGGTGCGTTTTTGAACATCAAATCGAAAATTTGGGCTACGTATCG